>JAICEO010000009.1 GCA_025924135.1 Nitrososphaeraceae archaeon
TAAAGTTATGGAATCACATACCATTTATCTAACTGTATTCTATAATCTTGCTTTAGTGTATAAACAATGGCTGAAGAAGATTTATTTAGCAAAGGTAAAATGGTATTCATAGTAAATCATTAATCATATTTTTATTTTTTGCGGGAACATATAATAACTACTTATTTAGGTTATCGCTAGAGTAATCGTTATTGGTTAATTAACTAATTAAAATAAAAAATAAAAAAAAGAGGAAGGTTACGGTCTCAATGGGGTAATGTCAAAACAAAATATTACTGCACGATATACAATGTTTGTATCAGATGAACCTAATAACACTTTAACCATTGTTTATGCCATGACCAAAAGAATTGGATATATCAATTAGAGGACTTACAGTAGCACCTGGGCTAGGAAAGTCAACCAAGGTGAATCCTGTTACAAATACTACCTCCCGTACATCACAAAAGCTTTACTAGCCATATAATATAAATTTAAGATGATTGTATCTATAGAACCTGATTATGCAGTGATATCTTTACCTTATCTTATATACATTGGTAATGTATGTATCAATATGTCAACAAAAGAAGATAAAATTAATGAAAGAACAAATATAGACTATAATAACACCTTAAATCAACAACAAGATGCAGTAAAGAAAACTCTTGATAATACTTTACATAATATAAGAAGAAGTACAGATGAAGCTACACGAGAAATTCCACGATATACTCAACGTATTGCTGAATATCAAGAAAAAACTATTCAAACTGTAAAAGATATTTCTTCTGACTTTATTGAAGCACAAAAAGAAGTAGTAAACTCTTTCCAATCACAATTAGATAGAAGTGGCGTATGGAATTTGTATAATCCAGAAAGAATTGCAGAAAATAATGCAGTAATTGTAAATAACTTTACAAGTTATCTATTAAATACTAGCAATCTAATAAACAATGCTCTAGCATCAAATATGAGAGTATACAATACAGCACTTGAACAAACACGTGATAATCTAAAAACTTTGACAAAAACAAACACTGATTATATAAAATCAGTTAATAGACACAATACAGACATAAATAGAGACAGTCAAACTAGGTTTTAATATTTAACCTAGTTCAATAATTCTTTATAAATTTTTTTAGATTCTGACATATAGCATATTTTATTTTATTAGCAATAGTTCTACATTATATTTAGTTATTATTATTAAACGCAATTACTGTGTGATTTGAAGAAAGACTCTTGGAAATGACGGGTCCCATTGATCCATGCCATCAGAAGCGCCATTGAAAAGTAAAATAGGATCGCCCTTACCTAACATCTTGTATGCAATGTCAATATCTCCTACCTGAACTTTTTTTGGGAGAATACTTTGTATGGTTGATGAATCTGTTGCATTGAAACTTGTCTTATCTTGCTGACCATAAACAAGATTGGTAGTAGTCAACACAATAGCAGTAGTAGGGATAATCATTATAAACATGAAGATAATGATGAAAACTGAAGTTTTATTTCCTTTAATTTTTTGTGGGTAATACATTTTTGTTATCTATCATTGAGTAATATTCACATACTATTAACCTTATATCTTGTAATTTAGTCAATTATTAAATATATCAAAATAGACAGCATTAATACTAACTAATGGTAAATATGCAATATACAAAATCAAAAATAGATGAATCCGAGAAAACTACGGGCCCGTAGGCAGTGGAATAGTCCATGTAGTAGGGTTCTATTACATAATATTTAGCTTTTATTATTAGAACTTATTCTTAGTTAGTTAACAAGTTCCAAATTAGTGTTGAAAGATCATCACGAGGACCAAAGACAATATTTGCAACATCTATATCTATACTACTAGCACTAGCTATTATAACAATTCCTCTCTCTTTCGAGGTATTTAATGCTATAAAAGAATTGTAACCATCAGCTGTTTCACCATTATGCTCCACAATTTGTGTACCAAAATTAGTAGCTATAATCCATCCTAAGCTAACGTAGGCGGTATAATTGTTACTGAAAGCTTTTCCTAGACTCGAATCGTGTATTATTATATGTGATTCTTTCATAGCTTTATTTATTCTCGTATCAATTAATCCTAGATTAGCTGATGCAAATTTTAACATATCAGCCACAGATGAATGTAATGCACCTGCCGGTGCAATTGGACGTGATGCATTCCAAAAAGGAAGTTCTTGACCGTTTAGATGTCCTATTGCTAATCGAGATTTTTGTGCATCTGAAAGAACAATACTTGTACTATTCATTCCTAAGACATTTAGAATTCTTTTGTCAAGAAGTCGATCATATGACATACCAGACTTTAAGGCTAAAATATGACCAAGCAATGCACTACCAAATGTTGAATATTCGAATTTTAAACCTGGTTTACTTGTGAGTGTAGTATTGGAAAGATCTTGATATAGTTGATCAAATGTATAGTTTTTGTCACATTCAATGAAAAAGAGCCGTGCTTGTATACTATCCTCATCATCATCACCAGTTCTATTAAAATTTGAAGCACAATGACTACCAGGAAATTCTGGTAATCCCGAAGTATGAGTAGCCAAATTTTCTAAGGTAATTTTTTGTCCATTAAATGTAGGTACTTTAATACTAGTTGGAAGATATTTTTCAATTGGATCGTCTAAGTTAACCAGGCTACGGTTAACCATATCAGCCAAAAGAATAGTAGTAAATACTTTGGTAATAGATCCAATAGCAAAAATTGTATCTTTATCAACTGTTATAGGATTTGCATTAGACATATTACCATAACCATAAAATTGTGTTCCATTTGGATCAACAAGACCTACAACAATTGCTGCATTAGTTTTATTATTATCTACAAGAGATTGTATGGTTTCTTTTAGCTTGTCAGTTATTTTGAAGATTTTTTGTTCCTCAATCTTTTTTTGTAATGAAGATTTTGGAAAAGAAGTAGTAGATTCAGAACTTTGTATAGGCTTTATCGCTGCACTTGCTATTTGAGTTCCAATTAATATAACTATTACAACTAATAAAAAAGATATCCTATCTTTACCAATCACGAATAAAGTTTAAAACAGAATCCAATAAGGATATTTCTATATTATAAAATACTTTATAGTTAGCGTTATAAAAATTCAGACAAATATTAGTAATAATAAAATAGTTTGTATCCTATCATTAATTATAAATTTAGAAATCTTCTTATAGTATTATCTTCTAGTATAAAATGAAATTTATGACAACAACAAAGTCAGTTTTTGTTGCTATTGTATTAGCAATATCGACTTCAATGCTTAGTTTTTCAGTATTAAATGCAAATGCTCAAACAGAAAGCACTGAACCCACGTATTGGCTAGATATCTCAAAGGATGCAACTAGCGGCTTAATTGTTTCAGATGGTGCTAGTTATGTTAATGGGTTTGATACTACCTATACCATTACAGGAAAGCAATTTGATTTTAAAAAGGGAGGAGATTTAGTAATATCAGGTATAGCTAATGATTTTCTTAAATCACCAACAAGTGGTTATGTGAAGGTGAAAGATACCAGTCCAAGTTCTAATGCAACCGGAATCGCAAATCCCTTTGCAAGCAAAGAACAAGTTAGTGAAAAGATAAAATCAGTTCTTGACGGTGCTATAGATGGAATATTTTCGGGTGCTGGACTAACTTTTACTATTGGTCCTGTGAATTATGTAATAAAATGTACATTCGGTGACTCTTTAGACGACTTTGAATGTTCCCAACAGGGAGGCTTTAAGTTTTAATTAATCAAATCATGAATCTAATAAGACTAAATTAACTTCTAATTTTATTTTTTAAATATTTTACTAAAACTTCTAGATAATCATTTTTTTTGAATTTTCTATAATCTTATAAGACTAGACCATATAGTAGTTTTACTGTATTTGTTGATGAACCCGAGAAAACTACGGGTCCGTCAGGAGTGAGTAATACCGATAGCGGTTCTAAAAGAGGAGTCTAATGTAAAGATAATAGTATCATGTATTTAGCTTTTATTATTAGAAACTTATTTCTTTGTTACTGAATAAAAAAATAAAAAAATGATGATGGAGAGGTTTAAGGCCTTAATGGTGGATTGTCAAAGCAAATTGCATTAACATTATAATTTACAGACTGCGTCACTGATCCTGGAAAAGGAATAAGTGAAACTTCTCATCCAGCGGCAAAAGGAAGTAAAATTGGTCTGTTTAAATCTTCATATATCCCTTCAGGACCATCAGTAAGAACATTAATAATAAAGCCGCCATTTACTACAAAATCGCCTTGGTCACATATTGCTTGTCCCGCACTGAAAGTGGCTTGGGTATTGATTACCATTTTGAGTAACTGAATATGTATTAGTGTCATTAAGTTGAGTAATTCCAGGTGGACCTCGTTCACCTTGTGGACCTTGTGTTCCATTAACACCATTAGTTCCGTTAAATCCCATGGAACCTTGTGGACCTGGTACAGTACTTGCTGGACCTATTGGGCCTGTCAAACCAGTTAATCCTCTTTCACCTTGAGGACCTGGTATACCTGGTGGTCCTGGAGGACCTTGGGAACCTGTCTGACCTCCTGCTGGGCCTGGAGGACCTTGTATACCTTGTGGACCTGCTGGACCTTGAGGGCCTGGTGGGCCAGGAGTACCTTGTGTTCCTGTTCTGTTATTATCTCTACTGTTATCTTTCCTTTCATCATCTTTGTCGAATTTAAGATGTTTACAGAATTCCACAGAACTTACAAAAAAGCCTTCGAATGTGCCTGTTCTACATTCATATTTGTTTACTTCAGTAGGATACGTACTATACATATCATCATCATAATCATCATAAGCACGATATTCTTGTGCTTTTACATTTGGAAAATTTATGGTAGTAAAAGGAACTAAAATTATCAATATTCCTATCATTAAGAATAAACTAACATGAGTTATTGCTGACTTGTGCATAGCATTTTTAAACGGTTAAAATATAAAGTTCTTAGCTACTTTTGGTAACATAGTATTACTAAATTAGATTAGTCAATTACATTAGTGAATGTTTATTGCGATATATAGTTACTAATTTTTATTTTGAAATCAATTAAGATAAATGATTTGTAGAATTATGTGTTACAAAGTCTAATATATGTCTCATTCTACAATCTTATGTCTTTTGTTAGTGGGTTGGTTGGTATAGTTATGAAATAAGCAGCAGCAACTTTACAGATGTATATCTCCATCTCCCTCTCTTAATGTATCTATCAAATTGATAAATAACCATCTTTTTTGTATATGCATTATGCCTAATCTTCACCCATGGATAAATCAAAATGAGGCTACAAACAAATTTGAAAATGATTTGTTATCTATTCGAGATGAACGTCAAAAAATGATTAGACCTAGTTGCCATCCTACCTATAATGAACGTCATCAAAAAATTATAGAATTGGTAGATTGGACTTTGGAGAAATATAAAGCAGATATGGAGAATACTCAACAACAGAATGATGAACAAGAAGTAATAATCGACAATATTATCGAGGAGCTGGACAAAAAAAGAAATATAGCTATAAACAAAAAGCAACAAGCTCTATTAAAAGATGAAGTTTGGAAGTATGGAGGAGAAGAAGATACTATTGATTATGTTCTATTCAGAATTCGTGAATTGACAGGTAGATTAATTTAAAAAACTAAAAGAAAGAAATGATAACATCATATTTGAAAGATATATAGTTCTTAAAAATATAATTATAAATAATCTAAATAATAATTTTTTTGCACTTGTAAATAATTTGGGATAGATTTGCTTATTTCTTTTAACATAGGTTTAAAATCAGATGTATTGTCTGTTATTAGATAATGCATCTTTTTCTTAATTGCAGTATATAAAATTGATAAATCAGCAGCATTACCCATAGGATTAGAAACTGTATACTTATGGAGTTTTTCTAAAATTGGTAAATCTATATCATCTACAAATTCATACATACCAATATTTGAACCAATAAATCCATGCTTACTTGGTTCATTGATACCTATTATTGTACTTGAAGTCAAAATTCTTCTAATTCCTATATTTGAAATTATTTTATTTATACAATTTTTTTTGTCTTTATCTATCATTTTATTGATTTCATCTTGCTGTATATGTGTAATATACAAATGAATATGTTTTTTAGCAAGATTTCTGAGTTTTGATACTAAGTTTATTTTGTTATCATAAATATAATCTAAAGTATTAGTATCAAGCATTATTTCATACAATAAATCATATTAACATATTATAAAATAAGAATTTTAGGATTAATTGAACAATATCTTTGAATTATATATATATATATATATATATATATATATACTTCTTAAAGTTCTGTTTATGATTCACAACCTACACCATCTTCATCCCGGTCGTACCTAAAGATACTAACCTTGATGCTGCAATCAAAGAGCGTAATTGGATAAAAGAATTTGCAAATCAAAGAAATATAACAATCTCTTTTGATTCATCCTACGACGAGATAAGAAATACATTAGAAACAGAAAAAGAAGTTGATATATTACATTTCTCAACTCATGGACAAAGTAATCCAGAAAGTCCGCTTTTATCTGCAATAGAATTGGAAGGAAAGATACAACTGCGGCCTGAAGAAATTGTAGGCAAAGCAATGACATTTGGTCAGTCACATCCAATAGTTATCCTGAATGCATGCCAGACTGGTAATCAAGGATTTTCGCTTACAGGAATACAGGGATGGGCTACAAAGTTTTTAGATGCTGGAGCAAGTGTATTTATTGGTACATTAGGGTCAGTAAATGATGAAACTGCTTTCAACTTTGTTAAGGAGTTTTACAATCAACTTGCATCTGGTACATCATTAGGTGAATCAGTAAAAAATGCTAGAAACAAATCTAAAAAGGAAGGCGACACAGCTTGGTTGGCTTATCAACTATAGGGACATCCTAATTGTACAATTAAATTTTAAATATAATTTTTAAATTTTAAAATACTAGTAGTCGGGCTCACCGTTTCTTAGAATGGGATTCACCACATAATAAGTTGGTAGGGAATAGAGCCTTCTATGTAATAGGACAAGATATAGAATATAGATTTTTTATATTTCCAGTAGCCTTGCAATATTACTTTTAAAAAAATAATTTTTTCTATGTAGTACCTCGTTGCTGAATTTTCCACGAATATCGAAACGTAGATGATAACAGTGGAAACTAATTGGTAACATGTTACCACTTAAATAGTTCTTTTTTAATTGATACTTAACATGCATTTAAAGGAATGGACTGACATATTCTGATGGTCCTGAACAAAAATTACTTTAAACATTGTATATATGAGTTAATATGATTAAATCATATTTTTATATTAATACGGAGCATATCATGAGCGGGAAGAATATGGTTGCATACACAAATGTGAAACTCATTCAGAGAAACAATACGCAAATGGTATTGTAATGTGAATAACTGTGAATATAGAAGCAATCTTTACCATGATGGACAAGAAAATTCAGGGATATAAAGAGGTATGTTTGGACCCATCAAATATAATTTATCTTGGCAAAATTATTAATCTTGACTATCAAACTTTTCTAGTACCTAAATCCGCATCATTTGTTTCCAAAATTAAGTTTTAAGTGCAGTTGAAGAAATATGTTTAGCTGGTCCCACTTTATAAAAGGGTTCAAATCCCACTGGCCCCATTCTATAAATGGTTTCACATATTTCCTTTTGATAATAAACTTTTAAAAGTTACTATAGCATTATATCAAAATTGAACCCTTTTCATCAATGACACCAGGCAGATATGAATCCAAGACATACATGATTTGTGAAATTTTTTTGTCCAAATATGTTTACAATACTTCATTGTGAATGTCTATGACTGGACTGGAAACATCCAAATCGTTATTGTTTGGATCCCCGTAGGCTCTGACATTTATCGATAGGTAACGCTTTTGCATTATCAAAAGTTAGTAGCTCTAAGTGCACCTCTTCCTGTACAATAAGCATTTGATCCGTCGACAAACATTTTCTTCTCCATTGTACCCTTTAGTAATATTCATACACGCGAAACCTGCTATGAGGGTCAGATCGTGATAAATATTTCCATTTTATCGGGTCGAGAATTAACTCTGCGAAGTTACTACAGTTTATGGATTTCGAAGAATGAATGGTACTGTAAAAATATTCGCCGACCAAAATACGATTAGGGTCAGCGATAGAGACGATCTTTGAAGCCAGACTTATGCTGGAACCTATCATGTCTATATAGGCCTTTTCTAAATCGTTCCCATATAGGACTACTAACCCATAACCATATGTCATTCCTATTCTTACGCTAATTTCAGGTAATTCATATGCACTAAATGCAGTGTTTGAGACTTTTATCACTTCTAGTATTGCTTTTGAACAATTCAATGCGTTTTCGCATGCTTTGACCTCGTCATGTTCTGCTGGAAATATCACAATAACCCCATCACCTTCATATTTGAATACATAGCCACCATAATCTATAGCAGCAATACTTACTTCCTGAGCAAAACACTGAACTAACAATGCAAACTTACGCTCTGGTAAGGAGAGGCTCATTTCTGTTGAATGACTGATATCTACAAACATAGTCACCAGATTTATTTTGGTGTTCAGATGGCTTCGGAGAATCTCTTTGGACTTTTCAGTTGACAAGTTGAGTTGGATACCCTCTGAAAGAGTTTTGTCTACCCGTACACGAATTTTCTCAAGGGAAGTCAAATTACTAAAATTGACCCACCATCAATCTATATTCGTTTGTAGAACGTGCGGTTTTGTTGAATTTTTTGTTTATAATAGTTAAGGGGTATTATACTCATATTCATAAGAGGTATCTAAAAAGAAATTCATCTTTTCCCGAAACAAACCTTTTGTCTCTTTAATAATTGATTCTTGAGTGTATTATCTATAATAACTTATTCCATAGTGAAGATTTATTTTTTCCTGCCTAGGGTAAATTTGCTTTCTTCATGTGACAATCTTGCTCGTGTGATGCTGTCACACGTAGAAACTATTTTGGATATAGAGAGGCATGATTTTTTTTATTAATTGTGATTACTATATTCTCAAATGTCAGTATAATTATAAGCAATTCTATTCATTTAGCTACAACTCTGATTTCATAATAAATATTATTATTTTGTATTTGTCTCTCTTCTGGAGGTAAATTCACTTTCAACCTGAGGCAGTTTTCGTGTGTGTCACGCGTTGAAAATATACTGGGGACAGAGAGGGACATTTTTTCTTTAGTAATGAGAATATAATATATTAGCAGAATTAAGTCAGTAATAAATTATAAATCCCTTTTTTAATTGTTTCAAATTTTTTTATGTTACCAGTACACTATTTTATTAGACAATATTTCTTTAACTAATTAATTATTAGTAAAAATTTGATATTTGTAAGCAGTGAAAATAAAAACATACTGTATAAACAATAATTTATCTATCCTGACTTTCATTTTTCAAATAAAAAATTTTTTTCATTGGTATTATCATACTATAATAGGATAAATTATAAAATGCTGCCAAAGCAGCTATTTCGCTTCCAAAGAATTTGGAGGCAAAAACTACCACTAGTATATTATTCACATAACTCATAATTACAAAAGCTGCAATTCTAAATGACTTATCTTTTTTTTCAAGAAAAAATGCCGATAGATAACCGATTAATCCATATACAAAATACAAAGCAAACGCTGCAACGGTCATTGTTATTACAAATGCGTATTGAGAAAAAAAGTAATTAGAATACTTTGCAAATATTCCAAAATTTATAAATGATATAAAAATTAGTGAAAGAATAAAAGATTTTTCTTCTATTTTTTTTGCTAGTTTTGGAGCTTTTCGTTTTGTAAACCAACTTGCAAATAAAGGCAAAAAAAGAGCCTCTGCCAATAATATCATCATATTCTCAACAGGTATTTCAAATGTAGATACATCAACTAAAAGAAATACAATTGAAGGCAAAATAAATGGTACAGCAATAGAGGTTAAAATTATCATTCCAACAACAAATGGGAGCCTATTGCTTTTTTCAAATACATTGATTACAAATGGTGCTCCAAGTCCTGTAGATATTCCTGAAAGTAAAAGTACAGAAAGTGACAAAGAAGGATAGATCATATTTGTAATTGCATATAATAATATAGGAATAGCTATAAGCTTAATAATTGTAAATATTATAATAAAAAGAGGTTTTTTAATTATAAATGCTAATTGTTGTGGATCCATTTTTAAAAGATTTAGAAATAATAAAAATCCTAACCATATCAAAAGAAATGGTTCAAAAATAATTCCAAAAGATGGTAATAATATTCCTATTGCCATAGAAAATGCAATTACAATAAGAAGAATTGAATCATCCTTACCTGAGTGAGATGATGATGTAGATTGTGATTTTTCATTATTTCGCATGCTATCTAGTCTAAATTACACATTAACGATATGATCATATGAATATTATTTTTTATCTGCCTCTGGGGGTAAATTTGCTTTCAACGTGTGACACCTAAAATATTGTCACATGATTCAAACAGGATATGAAATACGGTAACAAAAAATAGAGATTAATCAGAGATTATAAATTTTTTAAGCATAGAAATTTGTTATTAATCAAAATTTTATTTTTAAATAATGCCCTATATATAGCATAATATATTTTAGTATGAGTAACTACCATCCATACTAATTTATCGGGCTCAGAGGGATTTGAACCTTGCTAATGCATGGGTTCAGTATACTTTTTGAAACTTAATACTATATTCTTTAGTTTAGACAAATAATAAATATATGATATGAGAAATTCTAATATAATATTTCTTTTTGGTCGACTAATAATAATTAATAACAATTAGTTTAAAGAAGAATAAAAAATGATGGGGGTTTATGGCCTCAATGGTGGATTGTCAAAACATACTACATCTGCAGTGACGCGGCCATTTCCACTACTTTCTCCGAATGCTGTTGCATTCCATCCACTTTCATTAGCCAACGGTTTATCTGATACTATTTCAGCAATTGCGGTAGCAGGGCCAACAGCGCCAACTATAAAACTTCCACTTAATGCTGTGTCGCCTACATCACAAAGAGCTACTGAACTAGCAAAACTATTAGTAAAAACGTTGTTGTTAGTTGGTCCTACAACAGTATAGACATTGGTAGTGTTTATTGTGCTAAGACCTCGTAGACCTTGTGGTCCTTGAGGACCTTGTGGACCTGGCACAGTACTATTTGCACCTGCTGGGCCTATTGGACCTTGTGCTCCATCTAATCCATCCTCACCTGGTGGACCTGGTGGGCCTGGCGGGCCTTGTGGACCTATCTGACCTCCTGCTGGACCTTGTGGTCCTTGAGGACCTTGTGGTCCTGTCGCGCCGGTTGCTCCTGGTGGACCGGGTGGACCTGGTGGACCTTGTGTTCCTGTTCTATTATCTCTATCCTTTCGATCATCTTTGTCAAATTTAGTAAATTTACAAAATTCTACTGAACCTACAAAGAAGCCTTCGAATGGGCCTGTTTGGCATTCATATTTCTTATCGTCTGTTGGGTATGTGCTATAACTATCGTCATAGTATCCTTGAGCCATTGCTGCATTGTTGTTGAGAAATGGCATTGCTGATAACATTACCAATGAACTTGCCAAAAGTACAAAGGTAAATAATGATTGATGCATAGCATTCTTAAACAGTTAAAATATAACTGAAGTTCTTAGGAACATGCCCTAAGAGAGTATTACTACTTTACATTAGTTAATTAGATTAGTGAATGTTTATTATGAATTTCATATGCTAATTTTTATTAATTTATTAATTCGGAAAAATGTTAGAGTAATGAAAGAAGTCATTTCTCTATAACACATTCATTATTCTGTTACCATTAATAATAACTTAATCTAGGGTTAGGTGGAATGATACAGAAATTTCAATACAATCAGATTTTATTCACGCACTATTATTAATATAAAAGAAGTAATTGCATTTTTAATTGCCACTGTTTATAACTTTAATAATCACATTTTCGTTTTGCACTACTGCAAATTTGGAATTCATCTTTGTCTCTTATTATACCTTATCAGATATTACAAAAATACATAAAACATTTGAAATATTGAATATGGGTTAATATCTTAATTAAAATACTATTATTTTAGCATATAAGGAAGACGATATTAATAATATCCTTTTTTATTCTAATCTAGTAAAAAGATAAGCCCTAGAAAACTATGGGCCCATGAAGAAGAACGTGATATAATGGTTGCTTATTTCACATATCTGTGATTCTCCTGCCTCGATTGTTCCTGTTGCTTCTGTTGACTGTGAGTCAGTAGTATTAACATCAGTACAATTTCCAGCAAAGTTTGTGGTTCTAGTTGTACTAACCCCAGCTTGAGGAGGAATCACAAACGGCACTTCTTCTGTTACCTCATAATCCCCTGCACCCAAAGTAACATTCACTGGGACACTTGAGCCATGAAATTCGGATGGATTTGGATTGTTACCAGTCACGGTAATATTAAATAAACTCGGAGGTGCGCTATTTAGAATTGCTTCACACGCTGCGGCAGACTGTGGGAATGTATCATTTGGAGTACAAGTAACAGTTTTATTCACTGCCAAAGTCGCATTTGGTTCTGGTGGTTCTAGGTCACAAGATTCAGCAGTAGTCCCATTTAATACGTAGACATTTTCTAAGTCTGTCCCTGCTGGACATAATTCTGCGTTAACGATACCTGGAGGACCTTGTGTCCCATTAGGACCAATTGGACCTTGAATTCCTTGTGGTCCTTGTGGACCTGGTGGGCCTTGTGTTCCTGTTCTATTATCTCTATCTCTAATATCTTTTCTATCTTTATCATCAAATTTGATATGCTTACAGAATTCTACTGTAGATACAAAAAATCCTTCAAATGGACCTGTTCTACATTCATATTTTTTTTCATCGGTTGGATATGTGCTATAACTTCTTTTATCGTCATAGTATCCTTGGGCCATTGCTGGATTGTTATTGAGTAATTGTATTGCCGATAACATTACCAATGAACTTAGCAAAAGTCCAAAAGTAAAAACTGATTTATGCATAGCATTGCTAAACAGTTAAAATATATTTGAAGTCCTTAGGTTCACTTGCTAACATAGTATTATTCAATTAGATTAGTGAAGTTGCTCAATGAATGTTTATAGGAATTTACAGTTGCTAATTTTTATTATTAAATTGACACTGAAAATTTCGTTGAATATTGAATGAAGTAAATGTCTTTATAATATTAACTAGAGTAATAGATTAATTAGTCTTAATATAACAATAAAATAAAATATATACGTTTATTCTAGTGAATCTGCTTTATACTCTGCACTAGTCTCGCTAAAAGGTTTTTTGGCTAAGGATTTTACACCTGCTTTTATATTATCATCTTTTCCTACATATTCACCTGTTTCAATTTTGATATCTTTGTCATTATCGTTTGTCATTGTAATTACCACTATGTTACAAACTATTTATTGATTATATTAGATTTATAAAATTAAGATTAATTTTGGAGAAATATTTAGTCCAGAGGTTTTACGGTCATTTTTGCCTGTAATCCTAATCATCTAGAAAAGTTACATAATTACTTAGATATAAACAACAAATATTGCTGAATAAAGATATTTTTTAGATAATAAAATAACCAAAAATCTAAATTAAGTCAAAATATTATAAAATGGTTTTATATTTTCTTTTTTGTTTATACCCAGATTTTCACATAGAAATTGATTTTTCTTTTTTGATATATGATGATTAACTTGTAGTAGTTCTTATTGTTATGAACTAAAAATACGAATGCGAAATTCAAATTGATATTAATCCTACTCTAATAATTTTTCTAAAATTTTATAGGATCTCATTAAAATTAAAGAAAAGATACTTACAATACTAAAAATGTAAACATTATTACTAAAATAAATGAAATAGCAACAGAATATTATTTTCTTCATATTATTGGATATTTTGTTAATTGTAATGAACTATATAATTTAGGACTTTTCTTTGTTATATGATATATACTTTTATAATAATGAAAAGTTTATCTCTTAAACAACTATTCTCAGACCTGCTACCATCTTAGATTTATCCCTCTTCTAATAAAAGTGATTTTCATTCTCAATTATATGAACCCATATATACTACGGGCTCAGAGGTTTGTGAATTGTTATTGACACAATATTTTTGGCCCAAGTTTATAACAAATTTAAGATAATATATCTAATAAAGTATGATGTTATGACTATACTTTTCTTTGTTGAATAAATCTTGTAGAAATGGTCACAATCTACGTTTAGACTTTTTCCAAAAAAGAATAGAAGTTTTAGATAAAGTGTTTGGTTCTAATTCCGGTAATCTTAATACTAATCTTCATCCGTATTTCTTAAAATTCTATTATTTTTTGAGCTGCAAGAAATGAAGATCCATGATTCTGGGCTGTAATCAAGTGTCCATTACTTATAACAAAGGAAAAATAGTGTTATATAATGTCACATGCGTAGTCTATAAAATCATCATCAGAATCTACTTAATCGGAATGTGCTACATCAGAGCAGTTGTCACATACGTGGCCTATACAATCACCATTAGAATTTGCTTGGTCTGGATTGATTGAACTTAAACTAAGCTCTGTTACTGATGCAGTAGTGCTAGATTTGTTCATAGGCGATATTATTTAGCTTCAAAAGCAGAAAGGGTCTGTTGGACAGTTGTCACATGCGTCACCTATACCATCACCATCAGAATCTGCTTGATCGGGATTTGATACATCAGGGCAGTTGTCACATCGGTTTCCTATACCATCACCATCAGAATCTGCTTGATCGAAATTTGGTGCATCAGGGCAGTTGTCACATACGTCTCCTATACCATCAATATCAGAATCTGCTTGGTCAGGATTTGATACGTCAGGGCAGTTATCAACAGCATTAAGTATTGCATCACCATCAATGTCAGTTGGGGTAACACTTATAGCATAATCTTGAACGGTGCACTCTTTAGTCTCTCCGCCCTGTATCTCGCCAGAACACTCACCAACAAAGTTTACACATGTTATTTGGTCCAATGTCTCTTGACCTGAAACAGATATTCTGATATCACCTGTATCAAAGCCTGAATCTTGGCAAATCGTTCCTACTGTTGCTGATAACAACTCTATTATAGATACTGAATCGCTAAAGAAATTCGCTGTAAATACTCTCTGTCCTGCTGCATCAAATGCTATTGCTGTTGGACCATCTCCCCCAGAAGGTTGAAGAGATACGTTTGTAACAGTGTTAGAGTTGGCAAGGTCAATGATGGATACTGAACCAAATCCCGCTCTATTGGCTGTAAACAACCTTTGACCGGCTTCATCAAATGCTATTGCTACTGGCCTACCTACACCAGGTCCAAGTGGTACATTTGTTACAGTGGGAATAGGATTGGTAAGGTTAGTAATTATGGATACTGAATTACTATCTTCATTGACTGTAAAGACTCTCTGACCTGCTGCATCAAATACTATTGCTCTTGGCGCCTCTCCACCAGGTCCAAGTGGTACATTTGTTACAGTGGGAATAGGATTGGTAAGGTTAGTAATTATGGATACTGAATCACTTTCGAAATTGGCTGTAAAGACTCTCTGACTTGCTGCATCAAATGCTATTGCTGCTGGGCCATCTCCACCAGAAAGAGCAAGAGGTACATTTGTTACAGTGGGAATAGGATTGGTAAGGTTAGTAATTATGGATACTGAATCGCTAAAGAAATTCGCTGTAAATACTCTCTGTCCTGCTGCATCAAATGCTATTGCTTCTGGAAATTCTCCACCAGAAGGAACAATAGATACGTTTGTTACAGTGGGAATAGGATTGGTAAGGTTAGTAATTATGGATACTGAATCACTATCTTGATTTGCTGTAAAGACTCTCTGACCTGCTGCATCAAATACTATTGCTCTCGGCGCCTCTCCACCAAGTCCAAGAGGTACATCTCTTACAGTGGGAATAGGATTGGTAAGGTTAGTAATTATGGATACTGAATCACTATCTCTATTGGCTGTAAAGACTCTCTGACTTGCTGCATCAAATGCTATTGCTACTGGAAAATTTCCACCAGAAGGAGCAAGATCTACGTTTGTAACATTATTGGCATTTTCAAGGTCAATTATAGATACTGAATCACTATGTTCATTGGCTGTAAATACTCTCTGACCTGCCTCATCAAATATTATATATAAAGAAGGAAGCGAAGAACCTATATCTTGTTCTTCAAGAGGAACATCCTCTACATTAAAAATCGCATCTGGAACAAATCTATTAGAAAACAATTCTTCAGTCACTGAAAAAGGTCCTGCTCCAATCTCAACTTGTTGCTCAGTATTCACCTGTGCAGGAAATGTAGAAGGTGTTGGACTATTACCAGTTATCGTTATATTGAACCCAGCATTATTTGCAAAAGAACACTGTCCATCAGAAGTACATTGAGTATAATTCCCTGAATTTGGGCCTTCAAAACTTATTTGTTGGTCAGGTATCTGAATAGTACAATCAATATTAATATTGTTGCATACAAACCAATCCTTGTTTATTGACAGAGTACCTCCTTCTACTGGTGTTGGTGGTAATAGCTCTAGACATTCTTCAAGTATTTCTAATGACACTTGTACGTTTTCAGTTATTTGAGCGACTATTGCATCGATGTCTACTCCTGCTATAATGGCAGCTAGTAATTCTGGTGGGATAGTATCACCTGTTATGTCTTCAATTGCTTCTACTATTTGATTTACTAGCAAGGTTATTTGTGCTGTAACTATGGGACCTAAAGCACCTTCAAGTAAAGTCAGTACAGCTTGTATGTCTAGTCCTTGTTCATCAATGGCCATGGCCGCACATATCTCGAATATAGTAGCATTCGGACCTAATCCTAAACTGATTGCAAGTTGTTGCTGAAGCAAAAGTGCAACATCAACATCTATTACCAAAGGTAAAGTAATGTTTCTCTCTTGTGGGGGTACTGGTGCAGATACAGGAGGAGGTCGAATGATGTCAGTTAGATTGACAGTTACATTTACAAGGATTGCTCCGCTGTCTACTTTAACTAAAGCATCTAGTAAACATCCTACACATGGGTCAATGTTTGTTCCATTAGCTCCTGGTAGACCTTGTGTTCCATTAGCTCCTGGTAGACCTTGTGTTCCATTAGCTCCTGGTAGACCGATTGGGCCTTGTGGCCCTTGTGGTCCTTGTATTCCTGTTCTATTATTTCTATCATCTTTCCTATCATTATCAAATTTAGATTTACAAAATTCTACTGAACTTACGAAAAAGCCTTCAAATGGGCCTGTTCTACATTCATACTTGTTTTCTTCTGTAGGATATTTGCTGTATGAACTAGGAACATAATTGCTGTTATCATAATCATCATAACGATAATTATCAGTTTCATATTCATAAGGACTCATTGGTTGAGCAAATGCTTGGTGCGAAGATGATATATTAAACGAAGAAAATATTGTCGAGGTAAATAACAATGTACTTATAAAGAATATTGATAGTAATGGAGTTGTAAGCTTATTACTCTTGTGCATTAACTGCAAAAAGAAATCCTGGTATAATTATAGTTGGTCGATTTCTAGTATTACTTTCTATAATTTCATTATAAAATGACTAATTAATTAAAAATAGGGATTATTAATTCATTAATAACTACTTTTAGAACTCTTCAAATATGAAAATTTTCTATGAGACCGATAACTCTTGTTGTTATAGTAGTAGTAGTAGAACTGTATCTCTCTGTCTGTTGATAAGATTCAACAAATAGTTTAGCAATAATGCTGCAGTATCACGTTAATATATTTGTAAAAACTTGTTATTCTTGTCTATATATATAGGCATTTATAAGAATGTTCAGTTGTTGTTATAAAGGTATAGAATAAACTCCTTAAATTGTTACCAAGATAACATTAAGGTCGCTAGTATATAGATACCGGAAGTATATTTTTCATCATCATTGTTTTGGTTTATTATTTGATGAAATTTATTCGTCTATTACCAAGTTACCATACAGTTTAAATTTAATGGGCTCAGAGGGATTTGAACCCACGACCAACTGCTCCGCAGGCAGCCATTCTATCCAAACTGAACTATGAGCCCACACATTCGTACCTAGGTATGGTGAATTATAAATTTTACAGTATTATTTGTTATTGTATTTCATTTCTTCTATCCCAGCATTTTCTGCAAAGTTGGCCGCGTATGTTCCAATTTGGTTTTGGGTTATACCTGAAGAATTTCAAATTAGTTTGACAGATAGAGCAATAATTTCTTTCTTTTTCAAATTCCTTCTCTTTTTTTTCATAGCAATTATTACATAATATAGTTCCCCGTTCTAAATTCCATTGCCATTTCGGTTTTACCTTTTCTGAATCGGAGTTAATCTGGATGCCACAAATGGAGCAGGTATTCAGCTCTCTTTCCTGTTTTTCCTTTTCTAATTGATTCTTGATGATATATTCTTTTGTCTTAAGGATATGACAATCACTACACAACATTCCGTTTATATCCCATTCTTTATGCGGTTTGTATTTGTGTTCAAGTTTTCTTTTGCAGATGATACAAAACTCTTCTTTTTTCTTCCAAAATGGCAATGTTATCTCACCTTTACTTGATAATAATATTGTATTATAATAAATGCTATAAATTAATATATTGTTATTATATTTTTAACTCTTTACGCCCTTTTTTAAACCAGTTAGCAAAATTTCAATAAATATAATTAGAACACTTTAAAAAATACTTTATATTTTTTATGAGCGAAGGTCAAATAATAGTATTAGAAGGAATAGATAAAGCAGGAAAAGGAACTCAGTGCAAACTATTGCATAATGCAATTAGAAAAGCAGGAATAGATTGTATAATTTTGGATTTTCCTGATTATTCAACCCCTATTGGAAAAGAAATACGATTGTTTCTAGATGGAAGAAGATCTTACTCTAAAGAAGTTCAACATTTGCTTCTATCAGTCAATCGGTGGGAAAAAAAAGAAGATATAGAAAAGATTCGGAAAAGTGGAACTATGATTATAATGGATAGATATTATCAATCAAATCTCGTATATGGATTGTCTCATAATTTAGATTTAAATTGGCTGATTAACTTAGACAAAGGACTCCCTCAAGAAGATCTGGTTATAATACTGGAAATAGATCCAGAAACATCTTACAAACGGGTGAATCATAATAGGGATATGTTTGAAAGAAACCTTGAATTTCTATTAACAGTCCAACAAAATTACAGAAAATTGTCGAAGATTTATGAATGGAAAATAATTAATGGTGAAGAAAAGATAGAAAAAATCCATAGTAAAATTTGTACCCTAGTAAAAGAAAAATTAAAGATTTCCATTTAATAACATAACCAATTATTATGGTATTTATTTACAAATATAGTCTAATGTTATTGGTTTAATTTTGGGTAATAGGATATTTCTCCTTTACCAATTTGCTATTGTGATGTTTAATTGATCCGTACTCAATTTATTATTAATATTACAATTAGAATGTAACAAGGAGCTGTGATAATGGAATTGTACATCTATCCATCATAATGGTTGAAGAAGGAGAAGACGTGTTACCAGATAATTGCAGATAATTTTTCATATAAATAGAACATTTGATTGGTAATCGTCTAAAACTAATTTAAAATATCCATTCTCATAATTTTTAATTTCAGCTGAAATAGCAATAGGAGATAAAAAAATAAGTCTATTTTATAATCTGTCATTGAAAAGAATTTTGTACTATACGTATCAAGCTTCAACACTGACTTTTAATTATGTTAAGAAGATCCATGCTGCTCAATAAATAGAATTAAAAGCCTCAAATTAAATTGAGTCTAAATCATATATCTAATAACATTCTTTACTATTTATGCACTTAAATCTCTTACACAATAAAGAAAAATCACCACGAGAAATAGAAGAACAAGAAAAAAATTTAATAACAAAATCAAAGCATAAAAATTATACTTTAAGATACTTTTACAATATTGATAATATTTTCTTCCATCTTTTTTTGCATACTAATGTTTACGATAAACTAACACATCAAAACATACAAGAACAGGGTATTTTATTAAGAAGCTGGAATCCTTTAACTAAACGCGGAGAACGATATGTCTTTCAAAAAGGAACTGAAGGAGAGGGAGATCTGAATTTAAAAATGGTGTATTTGCCAAATACTAAAACAATATTTGAATTTTCCAACAGAGATCATAAAAATAAAGGAACTTATAATTTGGCAGAAGAAATAATTAAGAAAAGTCCTCATAAAGATATTGAAATAAAATTTACTAATATTGAGTAGTATCAAAAAAAAGAAATCGGTTAATGTGCTATAATTTCTATAACAAATTAGAGAGAAGTTTAATTTTTATTAATAGTATTTTAAAATAGTTTATAAACTAAAACCGCAAACTAAATACAGTGTAAGATTTTATTAAATGCATGGTATCTACTAAACTTCTAAAGGTAAAAGTAGAAATGGACATTGATATACCTACAGATCTGATTGAAAACAAGAACAGACTTAGATTAATTGAAGAAGGAATAATAAAAAGTATATGTAAGGGATTATATGAAGAAGGAATTTCCTTCCATATTAGAAATTCTAATTTCCAACTTAATAAACAAGATGAAATAGGTAATTAATTAATAATTAATTTAGATAGTTTAGTTGTTATTATAATATTATTCGCCAAGTATGAAAGAATGATAAATTAAATGCCATAGCCATCATGACCAATATTTGGGAGGGAATTGACCACTAGGCTATGGCTTGATGATACTCATGTTTTGCCTATAAGATTGTAAATATCAATTGATTTTATAATATTTAACAATCTGTGAACTAGGTTAATCTACCTATGAATAATATTTTACTACTGTAGCCTGAACAACTACTAGATGACCAGACCAATGGTTCACTATAGTAGGTCCAAACTATGACAATATTTGATTTGTTACTTATTTTATTAAGTACTAGAAAATTGAAAATAAAACTATATATAAATTTCTTAGATTATCAATCCATGTTTTGAAATTAATATATTCATTTCACTAATAATTACAATAAGTATCTGTTATTAGGATAAAAATAAAAAATGATGGAGGTGCGAATAGTAATAGAGCAACATATTCTGTAAAACAAATTAGGGAATGACAATTAATTTTCTTATTGACTAATCTTATTATTCAAAATAATGCTGAAAAGTGTTTCTGACGTTGATTCCTATTTTTTCAAATTTATTTATTTATTGTCGAATCTAATCTTCTAATCTAATCCAATAAGTTGTTAATCATATTCTTTTTATTATCCCTATCTTTTTTTGCTTAAACATCATTATCAAATTCTTAATAACATCATCCTCCGTAGAGCCAAGTTTAATTCCAATAACACCCTTAATAAATAGCAAGTCGCTTCTAATACGATCCTTTATTCTAATAACATTAGTCTTGCCCGCTGATCCTCTCTTGCACATTCTGATTCTTCTTTTATTATTGTATGTATTCCCTATCTTATTAATTTCCCAAAAAGTTAACGTAATGATACTATAGATGATTCAACAACACTATATCAACAAGTATTTTAAGATAGATAACATTACTATTGTAAAAGATTTCCATTATATTACATTGACTATTAACGCTATAATAGAGTATGAAAAGTAATTGACTACTATCTATTTTTATAAAATAGATATATAATATCCTAATGATATAACCCCATCTATTAATGTATTAAATCATTATAATGTCTCTACTTTATGAATAATCTCCTTATTAAAGGAATGTTGAATAAATATGACAAAAAGGTTTGAAAAAAAATTGGTATAACTAATATAAGAAAAGAAATCTACCATGTTATATGTTAAAGAAAGAATGTATAGACTGTAATATCTCTAATAAATTCCACAAAGTGCCTATTTTGTTTGTCATAAGTATGTTAAAAGTTTCATTTTAAGGATTGGTTATGAAATTTCTTAATTTTTTCAATATAGGCTTAATTGTAAGAATGACAAGAGGATTTCAAAAAGTGAAAATGTATAATAAGGTGGTATGTCCCATCTGCATTAAATATACAAAAAATCATGTAATCAATCACTACAATTCAAAATATTTATGCTTGAAATGTTACCAGTCATTAGAAAGGCGAGGAGCATTAAATGAAACAGTCGGTGGAGGTTTAGCGGAATTAATTCAAACCAAAGATGACATTTAATGAGATTTCATTTTGAGTATAAATATGAAAATTGAATTATTAATTCATAATTTGTTTTAAATCTAATGTTTGATATTTCACTACTGGATAAAAATTCAAATAAAGACAAAACAGCATAGCAATTACTCTTCAACAAAAAGAGACTATCGTGGTATACCATTTAAAAATGAAATAATAAGGTAAATTTAATAATTACTTTTATAAAAGAATTTATTAATACTTGACGTCATAATGAATATGTAATGATACTAATATTCTACTATTCTTTAGAAATAATACATGCAACAGTATACATGAATATACTAACAAAATAATTGAGTTTTTCGGAAAAATATCTAGGTAACAATAATAATAATAATTTAAATATTGTTTAAGTATTATAATAACTAATACTATATTTCTAAACTTCTAGTTTTTATAAAATAATAAGATAATTAAAAAATTAAATAAAAAGAACTTATTGTTTGAGAATTTCTAAAATAACTAACTCTATAATTATTAAACGAGTTTAAAGCCAGACATACATCCAAATGGGGATAGAATACAGAATAATCTAAACAAAATATAATTTTATATATCATCAAAGCATATTCTTTGACCTTAGCTATAAATATATGTTGTAGCAGAATCTATAACGGTTTGTACAGGTTTGTAAACTACTTTCACCTATAACAAATAAAATTATTCATTATTATAAGAAACTATTATTAGAATTGTTTCCTATTCTTTAGTATTGAAACTAGATAATAAATCTTCTGACAAGGAGAATGAGTCAAAGGTCTTTACAAATTATCATCACTCGCAATTAGACAGTGATTTATTAAATCAATCAGTAGAAAAAGCTATTAATGATCCAAAGTTTCTAACTTCTAGTTTAAGTTTATTAGAAGATATGAGATTTCCTACTTATAAAGATAAAATAATTAATCATGTTAAAAAAATATCAAATGATGAAAACATAATAGCATTATTTAATACATTATCTGGCTCATTGGAATATAAAGATATTACACATATAAAAAATATTATCCAAAGTAATATTCCAGCAAAAAATTCACCTTCGAAAACAAAGAATCCTCACGAACTGAATGTTAATCCAATAACTAGTGAAAAAAATCTAACACCTGATGAGAAAAATGATTCTATATCAAATGATTCTATGCGGCAATATATATGTAATACATGTGGTAAACCATTTCTTACAAGAGAGGACTTAAGTATTCATCAAAACTTTGAAAATGATTAGACGTGAATACAGTATTTTGTGACTATATCATTAATATTAGAATATTCTTTTATAAATTTAAAAGCCAATCTAATATTAAAAAAAATGCGGAATAGTAGGCTTATGATTTTCTTTCTTATTAAACGTCATGTAAAAAAGGCTTGAATACTTTAGACACAGAAGTAACCAACTAAATGAATAGGTTTTAAAATATTTATTTTCCATAACAAAGTAAATATTTTAATAACTTAATTCTTTTAGAGACGTTAACTTTGGGTTACCAATAAAGATATTCTATGTATTCTAACGTATTTATTATAATTGTAATAAAGTATAATAAAGTATAATGTTAAATTATAGTTATGGAAAATAAAGGAGAAAATACACAGATACCCAATAAGTCTCTCTCTATTACAGATAGTAATAGGGAACCTGTGAACAAAGTCGAAGAAAAATCCAAATCCTTTACTGATAAAATAGTAAATAAAATTCCTCATATTGACAGTGTAAAGGAAATTGAAACTGCATTAGATAAATACTCTAATGTAAAGTTTATAACACTCGGTTTATTTGCTTTAATTGGTTTTATAGTAATAATCTATGCTATACTAGTGGCTGTTGTATCAGATACCATAATTCAATCTGCAAATGTATTTTTTGTAGTTACTATAATTAGCATTTCTACTTTGGTTGGGACACTTGTATATCAAATTCGACCTCCCAAATAGTTATTTATTGGTATGATAATATCAAACTACAAAAATTATTTTTTAATATATTTTAACAACAACAAAAACATCATTATTTGTATTAAAATTTAATACTATTAGAGAAAATATATATCTATTTTTTGTATATTCTCATTTAGTGATAGGTGTACCTTATTTCTATCACTATCACTATTATTATTATTATTATTATTATTATTGCTTGCTGTTATTTTTATTCTTCTCCCAATCTGAAAAATATTCTAACCGAAAAATAAGATATCAATGATAAATAATAAATAATCTGTGCAATGCTTTTTTACATTATTCTAGATGTAGGTATAAAGAATTATAATGGCATAACTGACTCTTAATGAGGAGATAATTTAAGATTAAAATGATTATATTAGATAATAAATACCAATAGAGAAAAACAAAGAAAAAATTTTTTTATATAATATAATTTGTTATACAATAAGTCTTGCATATTCCGTTTTGAGTTTTATTGTTTTTCATAGTTCTAGGTTATTAAAGTTCTCTTAACATACCATATTTCAATTTAATTAGAATTAGTTCCTTGAATAGGAATGGAATTTGATGCCCTCTAGATATTTATAATTATAAATGTAATATAATACTAATCTTTTAATTAAGCTATTTACTTAGAGCTTTTCTAACTTCTGGCAATGCCAATGTAAACCCAACATGAATACAATCAAATTTATCATCAGATATACATTTCAAGTTTTTATTTCTAATTTGGACTTCGATTAATCTATTATTTTTTCTTAAATCCTTTAAAATAATTGTATCATCATTTAAACTAATTAAAGAGATTGATGGTGCTTCCTTTAATATCTGTCTCCTCTCAAGCTCAATCAATGCGGATTCGGATACAAAAGAGGCAAAGGATAGAGAGGGATTTTTGTTTTTTTCCAGAGTATAAATCTCTTCTAATTTTTTTAATACCTTTCCACTAAAGGTTATGGTTCGTTGACCTGGTTGTGGCATTTAATATAAACACGATAATTTCCTTAATAAATTTAACGTTTATATACTTTCAATAACCGTTATTAACCATGGAGAATTGGAATGCTCAAAAAAGAGTTAATTGGAATGTGGATGTAATGCCAATAATAAAAGAGAGATTAGCATTATTAAATAGATACGGTATAATTCCAACACTCAAAATTATTTTTTATTCCTTGGTTAATTTAAATATTATTCCAAATTCGTATAATTATTATACATATCTTACTACTTATGTTACCAAAGCAAGAATTAGAGGAGATTTACCTATTAATTGCTTTCCTGAACAAGATTTACCGAGACTCAGAAATTCATATAGTGAATTTGTTAATGCA
Source organism: Nitrososphaeraceae archaeon (assembly GCA_025924135.1). GTDB lineage: Archaea > Thermoproteota > Nitrososphaeria > Nitrososphaerales > Nitrososphaeraceae > TH1177. Next base: position 25,587 of record JAICEO010000009.1, read on the forward strand.
AAGGAATACCTTCAAAAAATTGTCAATTACCTAGAAGAAACCTCTGCAAATCCTTCTCAACAAGATTCTAATTTCAGTAATAAAAGTAATCCAACTAATAGCGATATAGAAGTTTGGGTCGAAAAAAATACACTAAGTTTTACACTTCACAATTTGTTGAAACATTTAAGTATCAAAGTAATTTCCAATAAACGAACTAATAATTCAGAATTCATAACTAACAATATTAACCGTCTAAAGTGTTCTATCAACGAAGATAAAAAGATTTACATACTGTATTTTGGTAATTTTGATCTCTTTAACAATACCATTGACAAAATTATTAATAATGCTCTACTAGATTTCAATTTAAATATTGATTTTAAAAAAATTGCTGTCACAGAAAATCAAATGAGAAAATTTCATTTACCAGAAAATCCCAATCCTGAAATTATAAGAAAATTAGACAGCAATTTACAAAAAGACTATTTCATTAAAAAGTACGGACGGCTATTTCAGATAGAATTGGAATCTCTCCCAGCGTATGCACCAGAAAAATTTAAGAATATGGTTTTAGAGTCAGTAAATATTATTTTGAATAAACATCAAAATTGTGAAGATATAAAAAATATTCATTTAATGGCTTGATATTGCATTATCTTTTTTTATTTATTTAAAATCAAAGATATTATATTATTATCAAAAATAAATCTCATTTTTACGAAACATATAATTATTAGAATTTCATTGATTTAATTAATATATATCCCACTTCAAACTATAGAAATTTAAATTATATATAATAATCTGCCTCATAAATTAGAGTTAAAGTTAATCTAAATTGTAAGTTAAATTAATAATTATTAAAATATAATAACAGACAAACAAGAACTTATTATCTTCTACTTTTAATTTGTATTTGGATTTATATTTATATTAAATAAACATCGATTAAATATCATCTACTACTACTCTAATTAATGTCAGAAGGTCCTGAAGTAAAGATTATTGCAGATAAAATACTATCTTCGATGTTCGAAAAAAAAATAGAAGATATCATATTTACAAATTTGAATATTGATATCAAAAATAAAATCATAGGATCTAAATTTCAAGAAATAAGGACATTTGGAAAAAATATTGTAATCAAATTTTCTTCAGGAATTTATCTTCGTAATCATATGATGATGTGGGGAAAGTGGAGGATTTATGACAGACAAAAGTACGATAAAGGATTAGCAATACCACCTAAGAGGTCCAGATGGAAAAAAAATCCAGTATTATTAAAAAATATTAAAGATGTAAGAGAGGACTCTCGTGTAAGATTAACAATTATTACTAAGGAAACGGTATTGATTGAATTTAATGGTCCTATTTTACAATTTTCATTAGATAATCCTTCCGAGAAGGAACCGCTAAAATCTCTTGGACCGGATTGTTTAAGCGAAATTTTTGATATAGATGAAGCTAAAAAGAGATTACATACAAAAGAACAATTACTCATTTCGGAGGCTTTATTAGATCAAAAGATCATCTCTGGTATAGGTAATAAATATAAATCTGAAATTTTATTTATTTGTAAAATTTCACCATTTAAACAAATATCACAGCTTGAGCCAACAGAAGAAAAAATTCTTTTGGAAAGAATTCCAAAGTTACTTAGGTATGGATACAAGAACTCTGGCAGAACAAGATGTTTGTTACAAAATGAGAAAAATTCTTGGAATACTCGACATTGGGTTTTCCGCAGAACAGGAAAAGAATGTTGGATATGCAGATCATTGATTAAATCAGAAAAGACATTAACTAATCGTGCAACCTTTTGGTGTCCGAATTGTCAACAATAACATTAATTATAAACAAAAAATTTTCTTATGGAAGATCCAATATTATTATAGAAATAATTCTTTTTCTTTATATTTAACTTATGCAATTAAGAAAAGGTTTTAAAAATATATCTATAGTTGTAATTGTATAAGGCTGAAAACTGGATAAAAATTGGTGTTGATGGATAGATAGATGAAAATATATTTTATGTAAATTTTGATTCTATTATTTAATCATTAATTTTTTCTATTTCAAAATAATAACTTTCACCCAGCAAATTGTTAATGAAGATTATATCATTAATAGCAATAATAAAATTAACCTACAATATTTTAAATTACATTATTTATTAAAAATGAATAAAAATTGAGTAATTACAGCCTTAATTTCTATAGAATGATAATAATTATTTTACTGTTCTTACCTCTCCAATTTATGATAATTCATACTGCCTACAGCCAAATAAATAATGTCTCTTCCCCCAATGCTAGTAATACAATCCAGCCTCCTCCTTCTATGATCAAACCTAAAGTAGATCTCAAGATAGATGGAACTATTGTCGATGATAAAATTAAGGGGGGTGAAGGAGATGATAAGTTAAATGGAAAAGAAGGAGATGATCAACTAAGTGGTGGAAGAGGAGATGACGAACTGGATGGAGATGAAGGTAATGATATAATAAAAGGACAACAAGGAAATGACATAATTGAAGGCGATGATGGTAATGATAATTTGATTGGAGAAAGAGATGTAGACGTAATAACTGGAGATCAAGGTAATGATAAAGTAGATGGTGGAAGAGGAGATGATCATCTTGATGGAAGCGAAGGAAACGATGTCATTAATGGAGGAGAAGGATCAGATATTATGATTGGCGGTTTGGGATCTGATACTTTTATTTGTGATGAATTTGATAAAATCATGGATTTTAGTTCGGTAGAGGGTGATAAAAGGATTGGATCATGTTTAGTTATAGATTATAACAAGTCTAACACAACACAAATTACAAGAAATACAACAATACAATAAGTAATAATACATTTTCCTATGATGCTCAAAAATTCAATTTTATATTTCTATAATTCCAAGTATGTTACTAATTTATAGTAAATAGTAGAATAAAAATCAGTGTTCTAGCTATATACCTTTACTACTTCCTTGACTAAATATTATCCTCATTACTAAGGAGTCTGCCCTTTCAGTTCTCCCTTTTCTTTGATATTCATAAAGACGGACTTGGCACATCAATTTATGAAAAAAATTAAAATTTTGTTTTCTGCAATTGTTGGAAAAGTATTATAATAATAATAATGATTTTCTCGCAAACCATTATATTGATTTACTGTAGTTGAAGTTGTTGTGCTTTATTTCTTCCAGCTCTATGGCCTAAATACATTATTACAAATCCACCAATCACTATCATCAATCCGATGGATCCAATAAGTATTACAGACATTGTCATTGTAGATATAATCCAAAGAAAACCAAATAAAATAATTAGTATTCCAAAGAAATATCCTGCTATTCTTCTTACCCATCCCATAAATAAATGTCTAAATATTTCAATTTTAAGGTTTTAGTTCAATTTAGAAAAGTAATTTTAATAGTATATTCTTTTTATTGATTTTTCTCTATAATTTGTCTTGTGTATAAACATACTATACGGATTGAGTTCAGGCTATGGCAATTAAATTATATCAAATTATTAAATACCTTACTATCGATTTGAATACACCTATGAACCAATTAATGATTTAATTTTCGCCGTAGTCTTCTAATAAGCCCTAGAGGGCTATGGTTTTCTAAATGTTCTAATATTACTATTATTTATTCTGATTAATGCAAAAGAAA
>JAICEO010000010.1 GCA_025924135.1 Nitrososphaeraceae archaeon
AATCTTTTAAATTTTTATTAAATATACTAGCTGAATAGCATTTTAGATGAAATGTATTAAAATTTTAAACAGATATTAACTGTTGTGTACGTTGAGAATGCTATGAAGTAAATAGAATAAATATATTTCATATTATTGTTACATAGTGGTTACATATAGTTAAGCAGAATTCATTCTCTCTCTCTATGCTATTGAACAGATAGTAATACTTAATAGAGAATCTATAATATTGTTAATAATAATTTGATTAACATTAACGAAAAAGAGGCCGAAACGATATTAATTGATACAATTATGACTCCTCTTCCGTTAGTAGTGGCTAATTCTTCCGATACTATTTTCATGATATCCAATTTAATGAAAGAAAGAAAAGTAGGTTCAATCATAATTATCAATCAAGATGAACAAAACTATCCTATTGGAATAATAACTGAAAGAGATATTGTGAGAAGAGTAATATCGAATAATAAAGATCCCAAACATACGAAAGCAACGGAGGTAATGTCTACACCATTAATTACTACTGAAACAAATACTTATGTTTATGATGTATCCGTAAAAATGGTAAAAAATAAAATTAGACGATTACCGGTAGTTAAAGATAAGACCTTATCTGGAATCGTAACTATAACAGATATAATTAAATACTTTCATGAAAAAAACAAAGAGAACGATTATCTTTCAAAAGCTATGATCAGATATGGTAAATACTGGGAAGAATAACATAATAAATCCAGTAATATTCAATTTCTTATAATTGATTATATTGATTTGTGGTTATCCTGGAGTTGGAAAAACCACAGTAGCTCATGCACTTGCTCCTTTGATGAATGCTGTAGTTTTATCGACAGATAAAATTAGAAAAGAATTCATTGACAAACCCACCTATGGAGAAGAAGAAAAAAGAACAGTATATAAAATATTCTTATTGATAGCTAAATATCTTCACAATGCTAGAGTAAATTGTATTCTTGATGCTACATTTTATAATCAAAAATCTAGAGAAGAAGTTAAAACAAGATTGAATTTAAGAAATGACCAATATAAAATTATTGAATGCATTTGTCCAGAAGAATTAGTCATATCTAGGATAACGGAGAGAACAAATGATTATTCTGACGCAAATATAGCTATTTATAAGATGATAAAAAAAATTTATGAACCAATTAAAGAAAAACATATAACAGTAGACACAAATCAATCTTTAAAGAAGACTATAACACAAGTTATAAATAGACTACAAAATAATGAACTTTGATCAACAAAATATCATCCTTCACTTAAAAAAAAGGACTGCTTATTCTCATTCTGTACATAGGATTAAAGTATTAGAGACACATATTTCGTGGATATTACTTACTGGACCATTCGTATATAAAATTAAGAAAGAAGTAAAATTTGGTAAAATTCTTGATTTTTCCACAATTGACTTGAGAAAAAAATTCTGTGAGAAGGAATACAAATTAAATAGATTATTTTGTGGAGATATGTATCAAGGTGTTGTAAAAATCATCCAAAAAAATGGTATGATGAGATTTGCTGACTTGGAAGAAAGAGGAAACCCTTTAGAATATGCTGTTAAAATGATAGAAATTCCACAAAGGTTTAGGATGGACAATTTAGTTAAATCAGGAAGTATAACTAAAAAAACAATAAAATCCTTAGTCAGTATTCTTGTTAAATTTCATAATAATGCTCAAACAAATAACAAAATTTCAAAGTTTGCGCTTCCACAATGTTTGAAAAAAAAATTTGATGAGAATTTCGAAACACTTGCCAAACTTGGAAAAATTGATTCGATCTTTGAATTTAAATTGAATTCATTTTTAAAAGATAATTACCATTTATTCAATTGTCGTATAAAAGAATCAAAGATTCGGGATATTCATGGAGATCTTTATCTAAAGAATATTTTCATTATTGGGAATAGATTTTACTTATATGATAGAATAGAATTTAACGATTCTTTAAGATATGCAGATGTTGTAGAAGATGTCGCACATCTAGCAATGGACCTTGATTATCATCAACAAAAAGACTTGCGAGAATATTTCATTTTACAATACATTAAAAAGAGTAAAGATAATAATATTATTAATCTGGTTTATTTTATGATGTGTTACAAGGCATGTGTTAGGACTAAGGTATCGCTCTTTCGTGCAAGAGAAGTTAACGTTAATGCTAAAAAGAAAATTTCATTCGAAAGAGAAGCAAAAAAACATTTGATACTAGCAAGAAGTTATTTAAAATTATTCTAAAGTTCATGAGATATATAATATTAATATTAAATTCATATTTTGAAAAATAAATATATTATTATCATAATAATGTGGCAATACCAGTTCTAAAAGCATCTCTTAAATATTTTTTAATATTCTATTTTTAGGTTTTTAGTTACTTGTTGTGCGTTTACAACTAAAGCTAAAAAGTCATTCCAGTGCTTTAACCTCGACTATACATAGATGAGGTCATTCATATAAAACAAGGTGTAAAAGTCGGAAACAACCAACCAACCAAACAAACAATACAATTCCCTTTGGATGAGGCAATTACCATTTCGAAACAAAAAAAATATCCATGAATTTATAATTTACAGAGATTAAACTTTTTATCATTTTATATTTATTCTATTGTCGTATGGGTTTAGAAGAACTAGAGAAAAAAAAGAAAGAACATAATCTAGGAGGGGGAATTGAAAAACAGAAACAACGAAAGCAAAAAGGGAAATTGAATGCATTTGAGCGAATGTATTCATTATTTGATTCAGAATCATTTGTCGAAATTGATCCTTTTGTTACCCATGACTGTTTTGATTTCGAAATGGATAGTAAAAAGTTTCTAGGAGACGGAGTTGTTACAGGATATGGTTTAATTAATGGCAGGTTGAATTATGCTTTTTCTCATGATTTTACAGTACTTGGTGGGTCTTTAAGTTTGTCATTTGCTCATAAAGTATGTAAAGTTATGGATTTAGCATTAAAACAAGGAGTTCCCATAATAGGAATTAATGATTCAGGTGGAGCTAGGATTCAAGAAGGAGTAGCAAGTCTTGGCGGATACGCTGATATTTTTCATAGAAACGTAAAAGCTTCGGGAGTTGTTCCACAAATCTCTCTTATTATGGGTCCATGTGCCGGAGGAGCTGTATATTCTCCTGCAATAACAGATTTTATAATTATGAATAGATCATCATTTATGTTTGTCACAGGACCAGAAGTAGTTAAAGAGGTAACAAATGAAAAGGTGAGTTTCGATGATTTAGGTGGTGCACAAATTCATAATGAAAAGAGCGGTGTTGCACATTTTTTAGCAGAAGATGAACAAGACTGCTTTAAAATACTGCATAAACTTTTATCATATATTCCCTCCAATAACTTGGAAACTCCTCCCCGAATAGATACTAAAGACAATCCTACAAGAGAAAATGAGGAACTAAATTATATTCTTCCATCCAGTCCTACTAAACCATACGATATGGAATCTCTCATTAAAAAATTTATAGATAATGGTGATTTTTTGGAAGTTCAGAAATATTGGGCAAGAAATGTAATTGTAGGTTTTGCAAGGCTCGATGGAAATTCAGTAGGAATAGTGGCAAATAACCCAGAAGTATTAGCCGGAGTTTTAGATATTAATTCCTGTGATAAGGCAACTAGATTTGTAAGATTTTGCGATTGTTTCAATATTCCATTAATCGCTTTGGTAGATGTACCTGGTTTTTTACCTGGTACTAATCAAGAATGGGGAGGCATTATTAGACATGGGGCAAAACTTCTTTATGCATTTTCAGAGGCCACTGTAGCAAAACTCACTGTAATTACTAGAAAAGCATATGGTGGGGCATATGATGTAATGAATAGTAAACATATTGGAGCTGACTATAATTTTGCTTGGCCAAACGCAGAGATAGCAGTTATGGGTCCTGAAGGAGCATGTAATATAATATTCAAAACAGAAATTGCGACTTCTCTCAACCCTAACGAAAAAAAAATAGAATTAGTAGAACAATATAGAAAAAAATTTTCAAACCCTTACATTGCGGCTTCAAAAGGATATATTGATGATGTTATAGAACCAAAAGAAACCAGAAGAAGATTAATTTCTGCTCTTAAATCAATATATCGAAAAAGAGAAGAAGGTCCTAAAAGAAAGCATGGTAATATACCAGTATAAATTTTAGCTCTTCAGAAACAAGTAGAAAATAATTAAATTTGATTCCAAAATATATATATTTATTTAATTATTGTTATTGTAATGCTAAATGTTTCTTTTAATAAATAAATTGAAACTATTTATTTTGTTAAAGTTAGATATTAATTAATATTTTGTAACTTCGATCCATTAAAAGTAACATTTTTAAATCATTAATTGAGAGTCTATTTTCAAATTGTTATTCAGATATTGATCTGAAATATCAAAGTAGTTACAATTTAGATAGAGAAAAATTAATAAAAATATTTAAAAATTTATTTTGTAACTAAAACTGGACAATTTGCGTATGTTACTACTCCTGACGCTGTACTACCTAATAATAGTTTTTTAATTCCTGATCTACCTCTTGTACCGATTACTATTAAATCAATATTTTCTTCTTGGGCATAGTGTATTATTTCACCATAAACAGCTACTCCTGTTAGTATAACTTTTGTAGATACTTTGATATTTGAATTCTTCTCCCTCACTATATCTTCTATTCTATTAAACCACGTTTTTGATTCTTTTTTTGCATTCTCAATAATCATATCAATTTGTTTAGGTGTTACAAGTCCTGTAAGATTAGCATATTCAGATTTAGAAGGAGAGACTACTACAAAAAGAACAATAATTTCTGAATTAAATTTATTAGCAATGTTAATAGCTACTCGAGCTGCATGAAAAGATGGTTCTGAGCCGTCGATAGGAACCAGTAATTTTGAAAATATTTGATCACTAGACATAAGAATTGTTAAAGAACCTCTTTTAAATAAAGTCTTGTATATGAATAAAATATTTTTTATTCAATTTTGATACAGTATCAAGTATTATTATTATCATCTAAAACTATTTTATCTTATTTTTTCAATCTTTATTATAATCTAAAAGGATTTAAGTTCAATACTTGATATTTTCATATTGCAAAAAATTTTAATAGCCAATAGGGGAGAGATCGCAATAAGAATTGCCCAAACTTGCAAAAAACTAAATTTAATACCATGCGGCATTTATTCAGATGCAGACCGAAGTTCCCTACATATACAACATTGTAAAGATGCAATCAATATAGGAGGTAGGCTTCCACAGGAAAGTTATCTTGATATTACAAAAATTATTGAAGCTGCTAAAAAATTAGATTGTAATCTAATTCATCCAGGCTATGGATTTCTTTCAGAGAATGAGAATTTTGTAAATATTTGCAAAAGAGAAGGAATTACTTTTATAGGTCCTTCAACAGACGCGATGGCCTTGGCAGGAGACAAAGTAAAAGCAAAAAAAATAGCTTCAAAGGTAGCTCCGGTGATCGAGGGGAGAGAGGTATCCAGTGAAATCGATGCTTTGGCTTTATCTGAAAAAATAGGATTTCCAGTAATATTAAAGGCAGTAGAGGGAGGAGGTGGGAGAGGATTAAGAGTAGTCAAAACAATCGATGAGTTAAAACAAGCATTTTTGTCTTCAAAAAATGAATCCCTACTAAGTTTTGGTTCAGATAGAATTTATATTGAAAAATATATTGAAAACCCTCGACATATTGAAGTTCAGATACTCTCAGATAATTCAAACCTTTTACATCTTGGAGAAAGAGAGTGCTCTATTCAACGACGTCATCAAAAACTAATTGAGGAGACCCCTTCTCCTGCATTATCACAAGAGAAACGAAATCAGATAACCGCTGTTGCTAAGAATATAATCAAAGAAATGGAATATGATAATGCAGGAACAGTAGAATTTCTATTTAAAAATGGTGAATTCTATTTTATGGAGGTTAATGCCCGAATTCAAGTAGAACATCCAATTACTGAAGTAGTTACTGGAATAGATATAGTAGAACAACAAATTCAGATAGCAACAGGCGAAGGACTATCAATAAATCAGGATGACATAAATTTTAAAGGACATGCAATGGAGTGTAGAATAAATGCAGAACATCCTTTAAGCTTTGTTCCTTATCCTGGGATTGTTAAAAATTTTGTTCCACCTCAAGGAACAAATATAAGAGTAGATACGGCATTATATTCGGGTTATTCCATACCTATTTTTTATGATTCACTCATTTCAAAATTAATATGTTTTGGTAATAGTAGAAATGAAGTAATTGAAAAAATGAAGAATGCACTCTTAGCTTTTAGGATTACCGGAATTCCATCAACGATACCGTTCCATATATCAGTGTTACACGACAGACGTTTTATTGATGGAAAATATGATACCTCTTTTATTAACAAAATGAAAACTTTTGCAGAGAAAAAAGGTGAGATTGCAGCTGCAATTTTTGCAGAGATACCAAAGAAACTTCAATTTTTAAAAATAGATGAAAAAAATAATGAAGACAAATGGCTAAAAAATAGATTAGCATGGATTTCTAAATATCATGCTGAAAGAAATCTATCAGTATGGGGATAGCAATACGAAAATACAAGTTAACAATACTATTTATGACATTGAGATCAATGGTGAGGTCATAACACTTGATGGAAAAAAAATAAACGTAAATTTAAGTGATGATAACATTACAATTGAAGGAAATACTTTTAATATTGATTTTACTGAAGAAGGCGACCCATCTACGATGATTATAAACGGAATGTTATATCTAGTTTCTAAGGAAAATTCAATATACTCATCAGTAAATGAAATAAAGGCACCTATGAATGGAAGAATTATAAATATTTTGGTAAATGAAGGAGAATGGGTTAATAAGAGTCAGATTCTCGTAATGTTAGAGGCAATGAAAATGCAAAATCAAATAAGATCCCCAAGGAAGGGAACAATAAAAAGTATTAAAATTGTTAAAGATCAATCCGTAAAGTTAGGAGATATTTTGTTAACTTTTGAATAGCTCTAGATATAATGTATGAGAAGGTTTATTTTACTAATTATTGTTATTTTACAATTATTACGGTACATTTTGAATAATGTGCAACTTTGTACGAAGTACTACCTAAAAGAAACTGTTCTGACGCCTTTTGTCCTTTAGTACCAACTATAACTGTATCTACTTTTTCTGATTCTGAAATATCAAGGATTTTTTCAGCTGAATTATTTCCTTGATCTTCTATAATTTTTATTGAAGATTTTATTCCTTTACTCTCTGCCTTTGTTATATATTTTTTCAAGATTGTCTGACTATCTTGTTTTAACTGATTTAAATTAGAATATCCTATATTTCCTAAATTCTCAATTATATGCACTACAAGCAATTGTTGTTTATGATCATGAATCAGGCTTGCTGCATATTCAAATGCCTTGTCGCTATATTCAGAACCATCTACAGCAACAAGGATTTTTGATAATTTCAATAATTCTTATACCACATACGATCCTTTTATTTTTTTATTTTAAAAAATTATTAAAGGAAGTAATAATTGCTAAATATAGTGCTAAATTATTTATAGAAGTAGTAGTATTTGCAATCAAATTTTCTTGAAAAAGATGGAGCTTGTAAAATATTTTTAGCTAATATTATTTATTACTATAGAATTGAGAAAATATCTCTTCTTTTTGAATTCAAATTTCTCGATAAAGCATGGAATACTTTTATAATTAACAATAAAAAATAGAATTGGAAATAATCTCGAAAAACCAAAATAATGTATATTATAATAGATTTTTCATTGGATATTCTTCATTATTCTATGTTCTTATTCTATAATAATAACATATGATAAATTCTTAAGAATGATAACATATCTATAATACTAAATTCCGATTATAATACTTCAATGGAGTAATTAATTAATGAATTTTATTTAATACTTCTATTCCTGGCATTTCATCGCCGGCTAAGAACTTTAGTGTTGCTCCTCCACCTGTAGATACATGTGTCACTTCCAATTCTGAAACTTGTGCTTTTTTTAATGCATCAAGGGTATCTCCTCCTCCGATTATTGTCTTTGATCCCCTCCAAAAAGCCAAAGCCATACTCTTTGCAATATTATTAGTTCCATTTCTAAAAAGTCCAATTTCAAATACTCCCATTGGCCCAATCCAGACTACCAGTCCATTGCTGTTTTGACTTATCATTGATGAATATTGCTGTACTGTTTCAATTCCTATATCCACCCCTAGTAAGCCGTCTTCTATTGCACCTTTTTTGAGAGATACTGATGATGAAGGTGATGATACTGATGATGAAGGTGATGATACTGATGATGGTGAAGATACTGGCGAAGGTAAGGAATCAAATGTGGAATTCTCATTTCCTTCCTTTCCTTCTTCCTTCTTTTCATTTGATTCTTCTTGTTTGAGTTTTAAAAAAGATTGTGATGTAACGATATGATCAATAGGGAGGACTATTTTATCAGGATATTTCGAGAGTGCGTTTTTTATCCATTGAAAATGATCATAATCTATAGGGGAATCGCCCGTTCTAACTCCATTAGCATTTAAAAATGTATATGCCATTGCTCCACCTACAAGAAGTTTATCTATCTTTGGAAGTAAATTCTCTAACGCACCTATCTTGTCTTTTATTTTTGAACCACCGACCACTAGTATAAATGGCTTTACAGGATCGTCTTTTACCATGGAGAGATATTCTAATTCTTTCTTGAGATTTAATCCTGCTAGTTTTTTATCAAAAAGTCTTGCTGCACCATAGATAGATGCATGTTTTCTATGTGATACACTAAAAGCATCATTTACGTAGATATCTGCTAATGATGCTAGCTCTTTTGAAAAATTATAATCATTTAGTTCCTCTCCGCTATGGAATCGAAGATTTTCAAGTAAAAGAATGTCACCTCTATCCATTTTATCGATTTCTTTCTGAACCTTTGGACCAATACAATCGTCAATAAACGATACATTATACATCTGTATTAGTTCCGATAGTCTTTTTGCTACAGGTAACAATGAAAATTGCTTTATAGCACTTGTATCTAGTCCTGATGTGGTATTTTGTTGAATTCTATCAATTTGTTTGTACTCCATCTCAGCTATTTTCTTAGGCCTTCCTAAATGAGACATCAATATTAATTTCGCACCCCTTTTTGTAAGATATTCAATAGATGGAATTGTCATCCTTATTCGGTAATCTTCACCAATTTCATTGTCTTTTCCAATGGTAACATTAAAGTCAACTCTCATCAGTACTGTTTTACCATAATAAGCTAAATCATCTAAATTTGAAAGGGTTCTTAATAACAAATGGATTTCTTCCTACTTAATATTAATTTTTAGATCAAATTAAAAAGTTATGGTTTGAATAATGAATAGGCTGCTGATTTAGTCTGATTATCAATTATTAAGTCCATTAAGATAAAGCCAAATAATAATAATACTTTATTTATCTATATCTATATCTTATATTTCATATAGTTTTTCATTTGTCTTGATCTAGCTAACAGATATATACAGTTGTTAATTCGAAAATACATGATAAAAGACTCTAATATAGGTTAAAGAAATGTAAAGTTATGATGGATATAACAGATAGTCTCAAAAGTATCACGGTAGCCAGTATTATGACTCCTAATGTAATAACAGTAAAGGAAAAGCAGACTTTGAGGGAAGGAGCAAAATTTATGTATCAACATAACATAGGAGGGCTAATTGTACTAACGGATGTTTCTAGTAATGAGAGCTCAGAGATAGATAAACCTATTGGTATTATTACAGAAAGAGATATTGCTCGATTAGTATCTTTCTCATCAAACTTATCTACAGAAGTACCAATATTAGAAGTAATGAGCAAACCACTAATAACAATTAATCAAAATTCTTCGATTAAGGAGGCTACTGATTTAATGCAACAAAATAATATTAGAAGATTACCAATATTGGACAATAAAGGGAAATTAGTGGGTATAATAACTGCCAAAGATATTCTTAGATCGATAATGGAATTTTTAAAATCAATTATGAGTCAGCAGGATATAATGCAATTAGCCTTAGCATTTTAGATATAGTAATAACTCGAACCACTTTATTACTACTGCCAAAGTAAAAGGTTACCCTAACAACAAATTGGAAAAAAATTCTTTCTTTTCCAGCTTTTTGTTTGTATTTAGGGTATAATATTCCTATTTACATATTCAAGTAAATGATATTTATTATAATATATATTAAATTTAATATACAAAAATTTTAGTCCCAATTGATGGTTCAGAACCATACAAAGTTGCTTGAGAGCATGTAATCAAACTCTCTCTACAATGTAGATGGAATGAAAATGTTGGTACCGGTAAAATAGAGATCACTTGATTATATGTTATTCCAGAATTGCTGCTTTAAGAGGATTTTTAGAAGCACCTAAGGGATACCCAAAACACAGCCTATTCTATCTTGAAAGAATTTCGAGATCGAATATTGAAACTATTTATCAACCTAGATAACATAATTATTTTTTTCTTTTGCCTGTTTATTATAACAATTTATTCTATATACTTTATAAAAATAATGTCAGTATCTAATTAAAAAAAATAAGATTACTTACCTATAGAAAGTATGTTTTTTATTTATTATTGAGTTCATTCAAGCTTTTAATAGCTTCGTTTGTATGGTCAAGTGCTGCCTGAAAGTTGTCTTCACCTACCATTTTAATTGCAGCTTCTATTCGTTTTTCTGCAGTGACAGCGTCTGGATTATCTTTTAGTTTATCTTCCATTATTTCCTCGGCATCAAATAATGTCTTTTTTGCATTTTTATCATGATTTTCTAATGCAGGTATAGCTTGATTTAATAGATTTACCTCCTCTGTAAATCCTTTCTGTTGAGCATATGCATTGGAATTTGTCAGTGTAAAAATTGACAGACCAATTACAGTTGACATTACGAATACAAATACTTTTGTTGTAGATGATTTCATAATAACCTGCAAAACTCAATTATATAAAAAGAGTAGTATAACTTAGTTAGCAACGCTCACACTATTGTTATATCAATCCTTTTATTGTAATTTTTTTTAACTAATTTGACAAATGAATATTCAACATCTGGTGATATATATACTTGCAGCAATAGTACTATCCACTTCAATAATATATTTTATTTTAGCATCAAATGAATACAATAGTTTAGTAGAATTTGCTGCAGAAGGATTGGACGGGGAAATTTCTGAACTACAAATTGAAATTGCATTATTTGCTGGCTCAGGCATAATTTATTTAGGTTTATTGGGATGGATTTTAGTTACAAAATTAAAAAGTATAGTACCTTACTCAATTCTAATAATCCTCTCTACAATATTAATAATTACATATGCTGCCTCTCGAACGATAGGAGTCCCTGTCATAGGTATAGAATTCTATATTGGTAAATATGATATGATAACAAAAGTATTGCAAGGAGTAATAATCGCTCTATCTGGATACTTGATATACAGAATAATGACAGGAAATAAACAGGAGGAGATCATAACCAAGACATAAAAACTAAAAATAAACCCCATTTATTTCAAAAATAGCCGCTAGTCATATTATAAAATATATAATCCCTACTTTACTTTAAACTTAGGTATTATGATTGGAAAAATCAAAGAGATTCTCCTCAGAGTATACTATGTTAGCCATTATAGAATATCTTTGCTTAAATTCCAGAAAAACACCAATTAGCAAATATCATATAATGACAAAAATTAGTGAAATTAAACAGCAACGTCCAGATAGAATTTCGTTGATCCTTAATAAACTCGAACAAAATGGATATCTAGATTCAATCGATACACCTAACGCAAAATTTTATCTAATTACCGATAAAGGATTTGATGCTTATTTAAAATGGATTAAAGAATTTTTGACTTTTGTAAGAATTATAAATAATGAAGATACAAATTAATGTACAACATTATTCAAATTCATTAAATCAGGATCTGTAAGTGGCTTTTCTATTAGTATTAGATTTTCATGAATGATTTTATCTTTAGTTTTACTAATGAAATCATAACTCTCTTGGGTAATACTTTCTCCAATTATCATGGCTAATCCAATTTTGTTTCCTTCTTGTTTCCTATACTTTTGCAATGATTGTATAAAACTGTTAGTGAGGTCTTTATCAATAATTCCATCCGTGATTTTAACTATTATACTCCCGTAGTCTTGTATAGTATTTTTTAAAGAATTCGCATCTAAAGACTTAATTGTGGAGTTATCTATTAAAATATCAAAAGTTGTCCCGTTAAAACTAATATCAAAAAATTCCTTCTTATCTGATTTTGAAAGATAGTTTTGTAAAGGTAGTGCAATCTGTTCAATAGTTTCTGATAAGGCGCTCAAAATTTCTTCTTTATTCTTATTGTTGATGGAAAGAATTATGCCAGTACGAATCGCATTTTTATCAAAAAGATTTGACCACTTCTCCAAGAGATTTTGTGATCTATACACTGGCCTTACTATTAAAATAGTAAATACAATAAGAAATATAGAAGTACCTATTATAATTGAATCAATTGTTTCGTCAGATAATACATTAATAAATCCCAGGTCCATAGATAAATCCAAAATTGTCATCCCTGTAATTACAAATAGAATTAGTATAAGGAAGTGGATATTCTTTGAAAATGATTTAATTAGTTGCGATGCCTTTGAACTATATTGTGTAAGTAATAGGGCTGAATGATTATCGATATTATCATCAATTTTATCTCTTGTTGATTCATTTTTGTTCATTAAGATATTAAAATTTATGTAACCAAATATATAAACAATGATATAACTATCTTATATAATTAACACTCCAAAAAAAGATTGGATTCATAATCATTTATTTATCATTTCCATAATAAATTTTGCGACCTTAAATTGTGATGTTCAAAATATCAAACAATATAATTATTCTGACGGAATGAAGACTGAAATCAAAAAAATAAGTGAATTTTTAATATTTTTGTATTATTAAAGAATGTAATATGGGAAGCGGTCTCAATACTAATGGTTAGTTAAACCAGTAATGGAATTTTTAGACTACAGCGCATTACAGATAATTAAGTTATTCTTGATATTTAATAATACTTAATATAAAATACAAGATTAATAATCTCTCTAATATATTATTTCATAGATGCGTTGGTCAATTGAAGATTTTGTGTATGGAGGAACTGATGGAGCAGTAACCACCTTTGCTATTGTATCAGGAGCATATGGAGCCTCTTTATCCATACCAATTATATTGATTCTGGGTTTTGCTAATCTGTTTGCAGATGGGTTTTCTATGTCTATAGGAAATTACCTTTCAAGAAAGACACATAAAGAGTATATTGAAAAAGAAAGAAAAAAAGAAGAATGGTCTATTGATAATCTTGCTGAGGAAGAAAAAGAAGAGATAAGAGAAATTTACAAAAATAAAGGATTTAAAGATGATTTATTAGAAGATTTAGTGAAAGTTATAACTTCAAAAAGGAAGGTATGGATAGATACTATGATGAAAGAAGAATTAGGACTTGTATATGATAAAAGAAAACCAAAAGATACAGCTATTACTACTTTTATTGCATTTAATCTTCTTGGATTAATTCCATTAAGTCCATTTGTAGTTATAAATATTATGGGAATTACTGATATCTCTTCAAATTATGCATTTATAATCTCTAGCGTATTTACTGCAATTTCTTTTTTTGTCATTGGGATCGTAAAAGGTAAAATTGTAAAAAAATCTTGGATTAAATCAGGATTTCATACAGTAGCTATAGGAGGAATTGCTTCTGCAGTAGCTTATACAGTTGGATATTTGTTAAGTATCTATATTAAATGACCAATAAAGAAATGCATTCTAATTTTCTATTGGATAAAAATATTTTTGATGTAAGTGGAGCAGTACCTGGGATTAGGGAAAATCTTGACAAGCACTACAACAACTGATTTCAATATTTTTTTCTTATTTTCGTATGTTTGTCAAAAAGTATACCAGATAAGAATAAAATACTCATAATCACTAATGAATATAAAACAGTTGTAAGGTCAAATTGCGATAGCATAACAACAGAAATTATAATTCCTAAAATCGCCAAAATAGGCACTCTTTTATAATTTAGTATAGAAAAAGAGTGTGATATAGAAGAAGAAAAGGAAGAGGATTGACCCTTGAACTTTATTAATATATATGAGAAATTGACAAATACAAATACTGTAAATATCCCAAAAACAGCAATTTTGGAAACTGCTGAAATCTCATTCGAAAATATAATAATTACTGTTATCGATATTAAGGCAGAAACTATTGTGGCTAACCACGGTGTCTTTGTTTTATCATGAATTTTCGAAAAAGGGTTGAATAATGCATTATCTTTTGACATTCCATACATTATCCTTGATGACGATACTAGCATCATCAGCACTGTATTTGTTGTGGCAAAAAGCGCTATAAGAGATATTATAAGACTACCAACTTTATTCTGTAATACCTTTTCAATCACTAACGCTAAGGGAACATTTGATGTAGCTAATTCTTGCCATGTTACTAAACCTAAGGATGATATTACTACTAATACGTACACTATAGTTGTAATTATTATGGATAATAATATAGCTCGAGAAATTGTTTTTGAGGGGTTTCTTGTTTCTTCTGCAATATTAGGAATATTCTCAAATCCATAATAAGCAAAAAAAATTAATGCAGAAGACCCAAAAATTAGTCCAATTGATACTAAAAAATTATTATTATTATTATTATTTAAGCTAGTGCTCAAAAGCGGTGATTCAAAAAAATCAATATTAGAAAAGTTTCCAAACATAAGACCAATAAATATGATTATAATTAAACCTGATAATTCAATTATAGTAAAAATAGTATTAAACCAAATAGACTCTCTTATTCCATAAAAATTAATGAATGAGAGAATCGATATTAAAATTATGGAATAAAAGATCGGATCATACATAGGTAAAAATACTGAAAGATAATTTGAAAATCCTATAGCAACTGCAGAAGCAGAAACTATACTAACAAGAATTGTCAAATATCCTACGAATATAGAAATTGATAATTTTCTTGTAGCATTTTTTACGTATATGTATTCTGCAGCACTCTTAGGGAATAAGGAGGAAAGTTCAGCGTAACTAAATGCAGTACATAAGGCAAGAAATGAAGATAAGAGAAATGATATCCATAACAAGTTGCCGGCGATCTTTGCTGCCTCACCAATAATTACATATATTCCAGCACCTAAAATAAGACCAATTCCAAAAAGAGTCGCTTGAAATAGAGTTATTGTACGTTTTAACGCTGGACTAGTATCAGTCATCCTTTAAGAACTTTAAAAAGAGGTTTAATATATTTTAAAAGAGAAATTATTTGATGTTGATAACCTAAGCGCATTTTGTTAATCAAAAAATTTTTTTATAGAATTCAAAATAAATTAATTATATTACTCTTAATATATGCTCATATTTTCAAATATAATGTTGTTAATAATGAGATAAAAAAACTTACAATGTTTATAATTCCTTTGCTTATAACAAATAAAAATAATAACCAGCAGATCTATTACTATATACTATGAAGTTAAACTTAGCAATAAATGGTTTCGGACGAATAGGGCGAAGTTTTCTTCGTGTCTGTATTAAGGACAAGGAATTTATGAATATGATAAATATAGTTGCAATAAATGATTTGACCGACTTAAAAAATATTGCGCATCTTTTAAAATTTGATTCAACATTTGGTAGATTTGATGGTGAGATAGATATTGATGAAAATAATAATTTATTAGTAATAAATAAAGAATTAAAAATTAAAGTATTTTCAGAAAAGGATCCTTTAAACTTACCTTGGAAAGATCTCAATATATATTTTGTAATTGAATCCTCTGGTAAGTTCACAGATGCAAATACTGCCAAAAAACATCTTGAAGCAGGAGCAAAGAAAGTGATCATTTCTGCTCCTGCTAAAGGTGTAGACATAACAATTCTTTTAGGAGTAAATGATTCCAAATATACAGATGCTAAACATAATATCATATCTATGGCTTCATGCACAACAAACTCTCTTGCTCCTGTAATTAAAGTATTAAATGATACTTTTGGGATTCAAAATGGTTATATGACCACTACTCATGCATATACAAATGATCAAAGATTACTAGATTCTTTTCATAAGGATCAACGCAGATCTCGCTCAGCATTGATGTCTATAATACCAACTACTACTGGTGCTGCCAAAGCTATAGGGGATGTAATTCCAGAATTAAAAGGAAAGATCGATGGTCTTGCATTACGTGTCCCAGTAAGTAATGGGTCAATTGCTGATATTGTTTTAACACTTGACAAGGAAGTTACAAAAGAAGAGATTAATAAAGCACTAAAAGAAGCCTCAGAAAGTTACCTTAAGGGAATTCTATCCTATACAGAAGAGCCACTAGTTTCATCTGACATTATTGGAGATTCTCATTCCTCTATCGTAGATGGCTTAAGTACTATGGTTTTAGGTAATAAGGGAAAAAATGTTAAAGTACTTTCATGGTATGACAATGAATGGAGTTTTGTTTGTAGACTCGTTGATTTAATAAAGTTTATTTACAAAAAAAATAAGTTTGATTGATTTAATAAAGTCATATTTTTATTCATTCAATTAGCCAGACTATTGTTACAATTTTTTTCCATTACCCTATATTGGAAATTTAAAAAATTCAAGAATATTTGTAAGTAAAATCTATTCTATTGATTTGTTAGCAGATAAACCTAACGAAAAAGTAATATTCAGAGAGAGTATAATCCAATTTAATGAAGCAATATCAAAAGATCTTATCTCTAGCAGTTATAGCGACTTCAATTTTTACGAGTGCATTAACTTTTCAATCTATCTATGCTCAAACCCCTAATATTCATTCTGACATTGATTCTACTCCAGTAGCAGCAGTAATTATGATAACTAAAGATAAAGATGGAAATGTAATATTTAATCCACCAGTTGCGACAATCAAGCAAGATGAGGAAGTATTAATATTAAATAATGATACAATAGCCCATTCTTTTACCAATGGTGCAAATCCTGAAGACCCAATGGCTGGAAAACTATTTGATTCTGGTACAATTCAACCCAAAGGATTTATAGAATATGTAGCGGCTAACTTATCACCAGGAAATTATACCTTTTATACTACAACTGATCCAACAGTAACTGCACAAATTTCCATTTTAGCAAAATAAAACAACCTTTTTTTATTTTTAGATCACCTAAAGTAACATATTTTTCTCTATTTTTTATTAAATGATATTATAAGATATTTGGATAGTCATTATTGTAACTGGTTACTTATTATATCAAATATTTAATCTCTCTTGCATTGATTTAAAGATGTCAGATTTATTTTTTATATTTTATAATTTAGTATTAATAAATATTTTATAGTATATATTATCAATTAATTAGTAATACTTATTTCCTTGATGAGGTAATTAATATATTTAATGAGGAAACTTTATCTCTTTGCTTTAACAGCAATTGTTACAACAGTTTGCTCATTAACTGCAATCACTTTGTTCGATCCAAAACCGAATATATTAAATGCATATGCTACAGTAGCAGGATTTAATGTTCAACTAGCAGGTAGCGAAGAGGTACCACCAGTTGACACAAAAGCCACTGGTTCTGCTGAATTTAAAGCCCCACATTTTGATAGTATATACTATTCCGTAAATGTATCAAATATAGATAAAGTCACCGCAGCTCATATCCATAGTGGGAAAACAGGAGAAAATGGTCCCATAGTAGTAACGTTGTTTAAGACAGAATCGCCATCATCAGAGGTCATGAACGGGATTTTAACTAGTGGCAATATCACTAATGCAGATCTTGAAGGTCCCATGGCTGGAAAAACACTGATCGATCTAAATAAAGCGATGGAACTGGGTGAAACATATGTTAACGTACATACAGAAGAACATCCAAACGGTGAAATAAGAGGACAAATTAAAGGAGGAGGATAACTTCTCTCTCCCCCATATTTTTTTATACTATTCAAATAAATTATACACTGTTGATTTTATTTCTTTATTCTCTTTTATAACAAATAATAACTTCTATTGAAAATTTATTAAAAGAGATTCAATACTAAAATAATTGATATTGTTTAGAGCATTTACAAAAAATATATTATTATTATTGAAACTTTAAAACTTTATTAAACAGAGAAATAATTTATAATGGCTGAATTAATAAATGCAAATACATGATTATTTATATTATCTATTAGAGAATCATCACGTCTTTCAACAATCTAATTATTTTCAAAATACTTGTTCCTTTAGATAGGAGAATATCCATTTCGGAGAGCAAAAGAATGCTCTTATTAAAATCGTTAAGAAAAATAATTCCAAAACAATATTTTATATATTTTACTTTTTTGTGCTTCATAAAGGTAATTTATTTACCTAATTTTGTTACCTCTGAACAATTAATGTGATGATTAAAAAATGCAAAAGAAGAATCTAACAATTGGTTAACAAAATCTCTATGTAGTAATAAATGAAAGTAGAAATATTGAAGTTTTCTATCAATGTTATATTAACCAAAATATCTATATGTTTATGGTGAAATAAGCACATAAGTTGAAAAAGTAAAAAATTTAATAGTAATAGGTACAAGAGGTAGATCAGGAATTAAAAATTTGGTATTGGGAATTACTGCCTCAACAGTTCTAAGATGAGCAAATAGTCTAATTCTAATTACAAATTAAATAAGCAATAATTCAAAATTTTGAAATATTGAATAAAACCTCCTTCTATTACTTTCAAAAATATTAAATATTACTCAATATTTTAATAATAATTAATCAAAATATGCAATATAATCATTTTTTCTAAAACTATATTAAAAATACTTTTGTTTAACAATAAAAATACATATACTTGGTTGAACAAAAGGGGATTGTGAATAATTTCAATAATGATAATAATAAGAATAATACTGTTATCCGTCCTCAAAAAAAAAGTAGGAGTATAACTTTCCGTTTGGATTCTTTTATAGTAGATGAACTCCAACGTGAGGCTAATCAAAATGAAATTTCATTAAATGTTCTAATAAATAAAATTTTAAAAAAATTCGTCGAATGGGAAAGATATGAGCATAAATTAGGACTGATGCCAGTCCCAAAAAATTTTTTTTCATCTTTAATTCAAGAAACGATTAGATTATCCGAGTCTAATGGGATATCAGTTGATCCATATAAAGAAAAATTAATTAAATATTCTGCAGAGGTTGCATTTCATAATATCAAAGAATCTGTAATATTGATGAAAAAAAAATTTGACTTGTGGTCCGTTCTATCAGTATTACATCAATATATGGATGTTTCAGGCATAACGTCTGATCATAGACTAGAGGCAGGTA
Organism: Nitrososphaeraceae archaeon; assembly: GCA_025924135.1. GTDB lineage: Archaea > Thermoproteota > Nitrososphaeria > Nitrososphaerales > Nitrososphaeraceae > TH1177. Next base: position 19,456 of record JAICEO010000010.1, read on the forward strand.
AAAAACATATTTTTGTAATACAACATGAATTAGGCGAATATTGGTCACTTTTTGCCAAAGAACTTTTAACTCTTATTTTTTCCAATATAGCTAACGTAAGAGCAGAAATACAGATAACCGAAAAATCTATTATTGCAGAAGTGATAATTTAATATAGAATTACAAAGGGCTAATTATATAGTGGGATTTAACGCAATAAACCATTTTACTCTATAAATTTATCGTCCTTCTATTAAAGCAATTAAGTCGGCAAAGTTAAAAGGCTTTAGAACTACATCTTCAGGTTTTATACCTATTGAATTTATCAGATTGCTTATATTATCTAACGAGTTAGTTGTGGTTAATATTATTCTTTTATGGGGTAATATATCACGAATCTTTCTTGCAACTTCCAATCCAGAAATGTCACGAAGATGGGTATCTATTATAATTAAGTCATAGTCGTTGTTGTTATCATCTTTAGCAGAAAATATAACCTCTAAACATTTGGTACCATCATTTACAATATTTATATCTGATTCTTCAAAACCATGCTGTTTAGTAACAAGAGAATAAATGTATTGAATATCAGGTTCTGGTTCGACTATAAGGATTCTTTTAGTTTTTTTCTTATTTTGATAATGTTTGTATTTAGGATTTTTTTGAATATCATAGTCTGAATGCTTCCTATTATATTTATTATAATTAAAATCAATGGTTATTGTATGCATTGAACCAATATGTAGCATGGTCTCTGTTAATAAAGGATTGTTAAGGATTTGTCCAGGATGAGGACACACCACAGTAATATTTTGATTATTTTGCTTCCATTCAGTAGTAGTTTTATTCCACCACCACTCCAATATTTCAGATTCATCAAAGTGTTTATTGTGGGATAAAAATTCTGCTGCATCTGCAAAGATTAGAATTGCATCTTTTTTGCCTTCAGATTTTCGCTGATTAATAGTGTGTTCAACTTCAGTCTTCAGCTTTCTAAACGGAGCAAAATCTACATTAAGTGCTGACTCATAATAAGGCTTAAAATCAACAATGCGCAATTCATCTTTTTCAATATTCTCATTATATTTGGTAATTTTACTAGATAAATTTGAAATATTGGATCTATTTTCACTATCATATGCATGAACAGATGCATAAATGCAATGAAATCCATTTTTCAACCCCTCATTAATCAAATTTACAGCAGCCTTATTACGGTCGTCATCGTTGTTGTATAGAATCATGACATGTTCATTAAATGGGCCAGTGGTTACATTAAAAATTGAGGACATTGGAAAATTATCAACCCAAGCAATACATGTATTCCTTAGAATATTTTCTAGATATTCCTGTATTATTATCTAACATTTTAGTTTAAGTATATGAACTACCCTTTTAAGCAGGAAGTGTACACTGCATGTTAGAGCAATCGGTCAGAACAATGGTATATCAAATTCTTTTAAATTTTTAGAATAAAAGGATAAACATTCCTTTAGTCTACACATTTAGCTGTCTGAAAAATACAAAGAATATTTCTGCAATATAAAAAATAGATAATTAGATCATCACTAAGAGTAGTTTATCGATGACTTCAATGATGTCGCCATTAGATTCGGAAAAGACACAAATATATTTATCTCCATTACTTGTAATTGGAAAAATTACTATGTTCTGAGAATTTTTTTCGATTAAAAGGTAATTATACAAATTTGATTGGAAAATATCATGGTAATCATATCCAATAATGGCATTAAAATAATCTATAGCCGGTAGAATTTTATTCAATAAAAAAGAAGGGAATGAATTATTAATCAGAGTTAGAAGATAATCTTTTTTACACAAACCTGCAGTTAACTTGCCGTCCCTATCTATTACTCCAACATATTTTATAAGGGGCGAAAATAGAAGAATATTTTTACATATTTTATTCAACAATATCTTCTCTTGCAATTTGTTACTATTTGTTATTTTGTCTATAAATAAATTGAGAATGCTCTGCAACATAGTGAAATGATCTGTATGATACTGAGAGGAATTACAAGTTAAATAGCCTATAATCTTGGTATTGCATCAACTTTAAAATAAAATGTCTTTTCTTCTAAAACATAAAATTTCAATAGTTAATAGTTTATTAGAAATTTAATCTTATTTATTATTAATAATAATGGGTAAATTTAGATCTTTCTACAAAGTTTGACAAGATGATAATGAATTATCTATTTCTTTAATACCGTGTTATTATTCTTGTGACCGACCTTATTGATATGGATTTTATCTTTAGGCATGATATGAGATGTAGTATTTCTAAAGTTTTATAATGTTTTTTTATCATGTTAATAATAGATGTACTGTACTAAGAGAGATTATCCATTAGTTCAAATGGTTTTAATTTACAATGGAATAATTCAAATGATCGTAACGGAAACGATAGAAGGTTATCCATTCATACTTTCATTACATCACTAATTACATATAATATAATAGTTAAGACACAGCTATATGGACTATGAGTTCGACCCAAAACCTCTTAGATGAACATTTGATTGTGAGAAGACTTGGAAGTATTGCGAAGAAATGTTCAGATGGATTGTATTCGAATCAAAACATTCCCATAGAGGATATTCAGATTATTTCTGTAGTCATCGAAGAGTTTGTAGATGCATTTCATCATGGAAAGGAAGAAAACGCCTACTTTCCAGTCACACAGTACAAGAATAGTTTTTCGGAAGATATACGAAAATTCCTCATTGAACATGAGCTTGGGAGAAGAATAGCAAAAATGCTGAGACGTGAATTGGAACTTCTTATAGATTATGACAAATATGACCAATCTCAAGGGCTAAAATGGAATGATAATAAAAGTAAAGAACCCGTGGCAAGATTTTTAAAATCTTATGCAGTCTTTGTTTTCGATCATACCGGGAAAGAGGATGCCTTTTTCGAAAAAGTTCAAGAGAAACAGAGCTTATCTGAGGAAGAGGATATACAACTTGTAAAGCATTATGAATTGTGCAAAAACAGAACAGGAGGACAAGCTCGAATAGAAGAAATGATAAAGTTGGTAGGATATTTAGAAAATAGAAAATGGATGCGTTAAATCAACTCAAAGAAACTTTTAATTAATAACATTTAAAAAATTCTAGGAGGAGTATTTATTTACTCCTAATCAATTTCCTTTCCTACTTTTCCTTTTGTATTCTTTATTTTTCTTTCTACTGTACAATGGGATTCTGTTGTTCTTCCGTGAGCAGAGATTTCCATTCCTCAGGAAGGTTTTGAACCCATCCATTGTAAATAATAGGAATAGGTAGTACACCCATTCCTCCTGTACCTGGCAATGCAGTAACGTTGTCATCTACCTGCGTTTCTGGCGAACCCACGAGACTAATTCGTCCTGCTATTTCTGCGTCGCTTGGATCACCATCATTGTTGGGATCCCCATCAACTATTACTAGGTCATTTGAAAATGAACTAGAGACATATGCATAGTAACCGCCATTCTTCTTTGCGCCGAAGTTAACTCCATGACATCCAGCGCTACAAGGCAGATCTTTTACCAACTCATCTTTCTCTGTATCAATTATCGTTATTGTGCCACTTCCTGTATTAGCTGTCACCATGTACTGCCCATCTGGACTAACTGGAGTTTGTATTGGTAGGAAACCTATCGGTCCACTAACGTTTCCAGAAATAGGATCATAATTTTCGAGCAGATTTATTTTTTTGATCAATGTAGCTTTGTCCGTATCTAGTACGCTTATCGTACTATCAAAGAAATCTGCAACATATGATTTACTTCCATTGGGGGTCATTCCAATAGCTATGGGACTATGTCCTGTCTTTACTTTTCCAAGAATTTCGTTTTCCATCATATCATATATTGTTGCTGTACCTGTGAATTCATCGGGAGTTACCATATAACGATCACTCATCCAATGTCCGTGTGGATGAGATGGGTCTTGTCCAGGGAATTGCATCGGTATAACTTTTTTTAATGATTCACCTTTTGGACCAAGAAGAGCAACTCCTTGTTCTCCATGTAATGCTACCATAAGTTCATCTGTTTTAGTACTTGTCATTACATGAGAAGGATCATGTCCTACTTCAATATTTTTGACAAGTTTTCCTGTATTTCTATCGAATATGGAGGTCTTGTTATCAAACCACTGTGTCGCATAAATCAAATTTTGATCCTTATCAGTCCACATGTTATGAGCATTATTCATATTTATTTCTGGCAGGGCAACTTTTTTTGTTATCTCCCATACAGTAGCGTTGACCGCACTGGCAGTACCGGGTTTTGATTTACTTGCTGTCTTTTCAAATTGGGTATCTATCCAAACTTCTCCTACTCCAGAAATATCTGGATTATTTAACTCATCTAAGGTCAAATTCTGGCCATATCTACTTTCTAGAGTGTCTTTAAGGTTCACAACTGTCCCATTAGTTATTCTTACGTCTACGTCAGGATAGGATATATGCCATGGACTGGTGGGGGAAGATGATGAGACTGAGGCTGCTGATGATGACGATGAAGTATAATCTTGCCAATTATTTGTAGCTGTAAAAGTAAAGAATGCCTTTAAGAGTCTTGTTGCAAGGTCACTACTTGTCGGTACTGTAACACCGTTTATCAATGTAATCTCATCTCCAAGATCAAGACCTTTAGTAGAAGGATCATCCGCTATTACTCCCCCTAACATAAAGGGATGTAATTTACAACCAAATACATACAGCCCAGGATAGTCAAGTTTTACTAGACCGCCTCCAGCATAGGCTGTTATCTCATCAAAGGGCATATTCATCGCCCCTTTGGGATAAACAAAACTTGTAACGGTATGAACTCCACTTACATCAGACATCATAAAATTGACACTACCTGACTTGTTAATTACTGCAAGAGATTCTGTTCCTGTATTTGTTATATCTCCAGCTAAATTAGTAAACCATTTAGCCGGTTGATCAGTAAGTTCAAAAGCTGCAAAGTTCTTGTAGGGCGAAGCACCTGATTCACTTGGTATATTTATAGCTGGATCGCCTGACACAACATTAAATGCCCCCATCATTCCTGCTTCCATATGTGCGAATACATGACAATGATACTGCCAATGTCCTGGGCCTACTCCATCTCCTACATCAATTATAAAAGAATGAGTTTTACCAGGAAGTATCTGTTTTACATCTATTATATTGGTAGTTCCAGGATCTACCCATCTATGTGCATGAAGATGAAATGTATGCTGATGATCTGTAGGATTACCTGCATGACCAACCCCTAAAATATGAAAACGTATTTTTTGGTCTACTACTCCAGTCAGCGTGGGGTTGGTCCATAATGGGCTTTGTTTATAATCATTTTTATTATCAATTTCCATACCCCAAAATGTAGAACCGACCATGAACATGATAATATCTTTGTCTAACTTGTTCAGAGGGAATTCTTGAATCTTACCTTTTATAAGACCTGTATTAACATTATCCTTTGGATTCACAATTACTGCTCCAAATAGCCCGTTCTCTCCGTTTTTGCTATCATCAATATATAGAAAAGTTCCTGGTTGAGATGCTAAAAATTCTTCACTATTTATGAGGTTGCCATCTTTGTCTTTAATATTGACGTTAACATAATCACCTTCATTAAAAACTAATGTCGGACCAGGAATAGTAGCTAATTTGCTATATTTAGGAGTCAAATCTATATTATTACTGTCGCTACTAATATCAGAAGATGATGATGAATTAATGCTTTTAACATGACTAATCATTTTGTAAGCTGGTTGTCCAGTTGGTAAAGTAACAACTATCATTTCAATCTTGTGCATAGAATTGTTGCTAGTTTTATTATTTTGTGATAATGAAAAATCATCACTTTCAAGTGATGAAGATATAGAAGTCAAAGTGTGAAAAACTCCTTTTTTGTTATCTTTTATTGTATTCTTATTGTTTTCTAAAGTTACAGATTCATTGTTCTCTTTCTCTTTTGATATTTGTTGTGGTTGTTGTTCTTGTGCCGAAACTATATCAACAACAGAAAGATTTAGTGCAACAATAGGAATTATAGCGACTATTACTATCATAAAGAAAAGTATGAAAGGCTTGAAGGCTGATATTATTGTTGTTTGTTCCGAATTAATTTTTTTAATTGAATTTCGGTTGTTGTTTCTCATCTTATTCACTTCCTTCCTTCTAAAGAATCATCAGTAGTACCGTGTATTATTGGTGATGTTGCAGGAACACTTGTGCTATTACCAATATCTTTACTAATACTGCTACCTTGCATCTTGGGGGATGGTCCAGGAATGCTGGAAGTACTAGTAGTAGTGTCATCTGCAATCACTTGAAATTTCCCTTTCATTCCTGAAAGTAGATGAATAGGCATTTTATCATAATAAGACGTACTATTATTCGCACTAATAGTAAATACATGGTTTTCAAGTGGCCCTATGTTCTCAAAATTAGTTCTCTCATGGGTTCCAGGTTTCAGCCATTCATAGTGGTCAATAACAAAATGATGAAAATCTGTACCAACGGATTGAATGTGGAATCTTACTAAATCATTTTTTGATGCTACAAGGGTAGGATTTACCCATAAAGGTGTGTGTTTATTATTATTATTGTCTATCTCAACACCCCAAAATGCATCATCAGTAACAAATAAAACAAAATCTTTCTTTATATCTTCTACATTCACTTTTTTTGGAATTCCATTTACTAAAGCATCTACCTTTCCATTAGCAGGATTAACTATTACTGTAGAAAATAAACCATTGGTTTCTACACCATTCATGTTCATACCAGATGTTCCTTTCCCAAATGTATGATCATGCCAAGGCCATGATCCTCGTGTTCCCTCTGCAGCAGTCCATACATATGTATATGACTGTTTGGTGGTTGCTCCTTGATCGGAAACTTTATTTGACATTTTTAGAGATCCGTCACTTGTAATTGTATAATGAACTCCATGTGTATGTAGACTAACTGCTCCACGACCAATCTCATTAATTAACGTTAATTTTGCCTTATCGCCTTCAGTCATTATTAGTGTAGGACCGGGTATTGTTGGGAGATCAGTATATCGTGAGGTAATATCTTTTGTATTATTTTCCTTATCAATAATCTTGTATTCCAACATTTTATATGCAGTATGACCATCAGGCAATTCTACTCCAGCCATCTTGATTTCATGAATTTTGGGAAATGGATTATCAGAAGAAGTAATGTTGTCTTGACTAGGTTGAGCTATAACGGGTGTAATCGAGGACAGTTGATGAACAAAAACAAATCCAACAACTATCACTATCGATAATTTCACAACATGTGGATATTCAGCATTCCAATACATTATTAATCTAATATCTATGCATGGGAATAATATAAGTAAGAGGTATACGTTGAAATTACAAGTAATTAATTGTAATTAGTTGCACTTTTTTCCAATTAATTGTCATTTCTAATTAAAAGTATAGTATCAAACGTTCTTTGAAGGATAGGTTATCAAATATAAATGATCGCTTGATTTCAATCCTATATCAATCATTCAAACTTTTGTTTAGTTTTTTGTATGATCTTTATATCTTATAAAGACATATGTATATTGAGGAAATAGAAAAATGGAATCCACATTAGTAAAAAAAAGTAATATTGAAATCGGTATCGGACTTTCTGAAGAATCTCTGAACGGTGTAATAAAAATTCTAAATAATGTATTATGTGATGAATATGTTCTTTATACAAAGACTAGAAACTATCATTGGAACGTAATAGGCCCTCAATTCCACGATAGACATGAATTCTTTCAAGAACAATATGAAATCCTAGATGAAATTATTGATGAAGTAGCTGAGAGAACACGTCAGCTTAATGGAAAATCTTTAGGAACTCTTCAAGAATTTGTAGAATATAGTAGAATCAAAGAATCACCTGGTGAATATCCTGATGATATGAAAATGATATCTAATTTACTCTCAGACCACGAAAAAATCATCCAAACCTTAAGAAAAAATGCAGACGAATGTGAAGAACCCTATCATGACATGGGAACGAATGATTTTCTAATAGGTGTTATGGAAAAACACGAAAAAATGGCTTGGATGTTAAGAGCCCATCTTGAAAATAACTCTTGACATTGCTTATTTGATTATTTATAATAAAGCATTGGCGAGCACAAAACCTTTAACCTAGGAAAGAAAATTAAGCAACCCATTTTTTTTATTTTCCAAGGTCAAGCACAAATTTTAAAAATTCAATTCTGTTAGATTTTTATAAAGAAAAATGATAAATTCGATAAAAAATTAAAAGTATTTCGCGATTAAATTCATCGCAAATTTAGTGAAAATGAGAGCTAGAAATGTGGAAATGCAGAGAAAACTAGAAGAAGAATAACATGTATAAAAGAAATGGGCCTTTTTTAATAAAGGAAGAGGATACAAAATATCAAATCTTTATATTGTAAAAACTTCGAAAGCTTTATCCATGAGCTATTTCTGTATTATTGTTGTTTATGTTGAATCAAAAAAATGAGGTTAAATTATGCGAGAAGTTTTTCTCTGAAAAAAAGAATTCTTTATTCAAAAAAAATGATAAGTTTAACTTGCAGTTAAATTTCTATAAATATCATATTATAATTGCTTTCACTATACTTTTATCGTCATCTTTTTTCATATTTGATTTGATTGTTGCTGAAGCACAGCCAAATTCATCATCAATGATAAATTCAACACAGGCTGAGACATTATATAAGACGGGTAGTGATCTTTATGATCAGCAAAAATATGAGGAAGCACTCCAATTTTTCGACAAGGCATTAGCTATAAATCCTTCATATGTTAGTGCACTCAATAGTAAAGGACTTGCATTAGATCATTTACAAAGATATGAGGAGGCCCTACAGTCTTTTGACAAAGCTCTAGAGTTAAATCCTTCAT
>JAICEO010000011.1 GCA_025924135.1 Nitrososphaeraceae archaeon
TAGTTTTGGGTGCAGGTCCTTATAGAATTGGAAGTAGTGTTGAATTTGATTGGGGAACAGTAAATATGGTTCTAGGATTAAAAAACAATGGTATAAGTGAAGTCTCAATAATTAATTGTAATCCTGAGACCGTTTCAACAGACTTTGATGTTTCAGATCGATTATATTTCGAAGAAATTACTTTGGAAAGGGTTCTTGATATCTATGACAAGGAAAAATCTGATGGTATAATAACATGTGTAGGAGGTCAAACTGCAAATAATCTGACACAGAGTTTGGCAAAGAATGGTGCAAAAATCATCGGAACTTCGAGTTATGACGTTGATAGAGCAGAAGATAGAGAAAAGTTTTCCAAACTTTTAGATTACTTGAAAATTACACAACCTCCATGGAGAACATTTACCAATCTTGATGAGGCAAAGACTTTTTCTGAATCAGTGCAGTATCCAGTATTGGTAAGACCTTCTTATGTTCTTAGTGGGGCAGCCATGAAAGTAGTCTGGGATGATAAGCAGTTAGAAAAATTTATTGCTAATGCAACTATTGTAAGTCCAGATCATCCAATAGTAATCAGTAAATTTTTCCAAGATGCATCTGAAGTAGAGGTAGATGGTGTAGGTTCAAATGATAAGATAATTATTGGATCTATAATAGAACATATAGATAATGCTGGTATTCATTCAGGAGATGCAATGATGTGTATACCTCCGTGGCGATTAACAAGAAATATCATGGATACAATAACAGATTATTCTAAAAAAATTGCAAGAACCTTAAAGGTTTCAGGACCTTTTAATATTCAATTTCTGGTTAAAAATGAGGAAGTTTTGGTGATAGAGGCCAATATCAGAGCATCAAGATCGATGCCTTTTGTTTCAAAATATGTAGGGATAAATCTTATTGACTTAGCTGCCAAAGCAATGTTAAATCAACCCTTGCCTAATATTCCAGAACAATTATGGCTAAACATAAGTGGATTCGCTATAAAAGTTCCTCAATTTTCCTTTATGCAATTAGAAGGAGCTGACATAGTTCTTGGTGTTGAAATGCATTCTACTGGCGAAGTTGCATGTTTTGGAATAAGTTTTTACGATGCACTAAGTAAAGCTTACATAGCTGCAGGTTATTCTTTACCAAAAAAAGGAACTTCATTACTTACAATAGGAGGACAGAAAAATAAGGAAAAATTACTACCAGTTATATCTTTGATGACATCAATGAATTATAAAATCATGGCTACCGAACATACTGCTGATTTCTTAGAAATTAATGGGATTAAAGATATTCAAAGAGTTTATAAAATCAATGAACCTGAAAGAAAACCAAATATTATTGATCTTTTATACCAACATAAAATAGATTTTATCATCAACATTCCCTCTACTTCTACCATGGAAAAATACCTGAATATGTTAAATGATGAATACTATATTAGAAGGAAGGCTGTAGAAATGGGCATTCCAGTGATGACTACATTTGAGGCTGCTTCATCATTTATAAAAACTCTACAATGGCTACAAACAAATTCGCCTACTATTGAACCGCTTAAAAAATATTTAAAAATAAATAATGAGGGAACTAAATTAGAATAAATTTTGGATTTCTTGAATCTCTCCAATAAGAGATCCTTCTAAAGTAAATAATAAACCTGATATGATAGCGTCATTTTTAATTAATTGTCTAATTAATGGTGATATAGATTTAGATTCTTTATGATAACGTAAAGAATAAAAATATTTATTAAAGGTAGGAATGATTATTATTTCAATTATACCTCTTGCTTTTAATCCAAAAATAGATTCTTTTTTTACCTTTAGGTATATCCATAGTCTTTTTCCATGAACAACACTATTGGAATTAATAAAAATAGGATGAATATGACCCATAATAATTTTGTTTATATAAAAGTGAGTTTTCTCAGGAATTGTATGTCCATGAATTAATAATATATCATCAATAACTAATCCTGAGGATTTACAAATCATTACCGACTCTGGTACCAATAAATTTATATTCACATCATGGTTTCCCGGAATTAAAAATATATCCATATCTAAAGATAACTCTTTAAGAAAAATAGGTATTGTTTCCCATTCATTTTTTGTAATATGTAATATAGAGCTTTTTAAATCTCCCAAAATTATAACGCCATTAAATGAGTGTAGTTCTTTTAATTCCTCAATTTCTCTTAATAAATCTCTAGAAACACCACGGGAATCAATGTTTATACCCTTTTTTATTAACTCTGTTTCGGATCCAAGGTGAAGATCAGAAATTACTAAAAAATTTTTTTTCTCTCCATCTTTATCAACATATTCTAATAAAAGAGCTGCATGAGAATTTATAGGAGTGGCTTTAGTCACATCAATATTACCTTTCTAGTCTATTTATTATTTTTTCCTTAATGTTTCCTGTATTAACTTTAATTTTCAAAGAAATCTATAATAATTTTTACTTAAATCCGTAATTTATTAACTTGATCGATTTTATAAATTAGTTGATTGGATATAAATTAAGTTGATAATTAGCGGCCTCGAAGTTTCCTGGAAAATAAAAGAAGAGATTATTATAGAAATTCAACATTTAAAGAAACGGAGTATTTATCCCTGCCTATCTACCATTTTAGTGGGTGATAATCCTGCTTCAGCGATTTATGTAAGAAATAAGCACAGAGCATGTTCGGAAGTGGGAATCAAAACAAAAGATAATACAATAAATTCATCAATCGAAGAAAAAAAGTTAATTGAGCTAATAAAAACATTGAATGAAGATGAATCAGTTCATGGGATCTTATTACAACTCCCTCTTCCTACTCATATCAATCAATTTAATGTGATTAATGCTATTGCACCTCAAAAAGACATAGATGGATTAACGTACTATAATGCAGGCTTATTACTAAATAAACAACCATCATTTATTCCATGTACACCCTTAGGAGTTATGGAGTTACTCAAATATTACAATGTTGATTTAAAGGGGAAAGATGCCATTATAATAAATCGAAGCATCCTTGTAGGAAAGCCTCTATCATTACTTTTACTCGATAATGATGCAACCGTGATGATATGCCATTCGAATACCCACAATCTTCAAGACAAAATTCGAAATTCGGATATAATTATTACTGCAGTAGGAAATAGAAAATTTTTCACACTCACAGCTGACTTTGTGAGAAAAGATGCTGTAGTAATAGATATAGGTATATCTCGTGTAAACGGAAAAGTAATTGGGGATGTAGATTATGAAAATGTTTCCAAAAAAGTTTCTTTGATAACTCCTGTACCAGGGGGTGTAGGACCTATGACTATAGCTATGCTTTTAAAAAATACAGTTCTTGCAGCTAGCAGACTATAAACTCATTGAAAATAATGTCAAATAATCTTTTATCAAAAGAACAGATCCGGCGAGAAATTTTAAGAATAAGGAATTCACTTTCTGAAAATGAAAGGGTGGTGAATAGTAATATTATTAGTAATAAGGTCAGTTCTACAAAAGAATATAAAAAATCTTCATCTATAGGAATATACTATCCAATAGGATCAGAAGTTAATACCATTGAATTAATTAAATATTCGTTAGATACAAAAAAAACTATTAGTTTACCAAGAATAATGGACTCAAATCGAATTTTATTCTTTAAAATTATAGAAAATTCATTTCAAGATATTAAAATGACAAAGGGAAAATACGGAATTTTAGAGAATTCAATGTCTGATTTTATCATCGAAAAAATGGATTTACTAATTATACCTGGTATTGCATTTGATTTACAAGGAAATAGAATAGGTTTTGGAAAAGGTTATTATGATAGATTTCTTTCTCGAAAAAAGGCAAACTGTATTATGGCATTAGCATTTGAAAATCAGATAATAGATAAAGTACCTAAAACTCAAGAAGATATTCCTGTTAATGTATTAATCACTGAGAAAAGAATTATTTACATATAACTCTTTGTTTAAGTGTCCAAACCTATATCTTTGCGATAATAGTGATTATCTGCCCCCCAATGTATTTTTCTTACTGAGTCATATGCATCTGATCTGGCTTTATTGAAATCTGATCCTAGTGCTGTAACACCTAAGACTCTGCCTCCTGCGGTAAGTATTTTATTATTATTACGTATTGTACTCGCATGAAAAATCTTAACATTTGGCCCAAAATGAGAATTTAACCCATAAATAACATTGCCTTTTGCATGGTTTGATGGATATCCTTTTTCTGCCATGACTACACAAACTGCTGGCTTTTCAGACCAACTAATAGGAGGTAAAGTATCTAAAGTTCCAGATATTGAACACTTAATATAATCGTACAAATCTGAATTCATTCTCATAATGATAGATTGACATTCGGGGTCACCCATTCGTACGTTATATTCTAAAACATAGGGTTTTCCAGTGTGTTTTTCAATCATCAAACCAGCATATAGAAATCCCACAAATGGATTAGCATTTTTTTTCATAGAATGTATCGTTTTTTTCACAATTTTATTTATTACATCATTGAAAATATCATTAGAAATGATTTTGGATGGAGAAAAACTACCCATACCACCAGTATTTGGGCCTTTATCATTCTCATAAATCCGTTTATGATCTTGAGCTGTAGCCATAGGGATAATAGTATAACCATCAGTTAGTACAATAATTGAGACCTCTTTACCGAAAAGGCGTTCCTCTATGACGATCATATTTCCCGAATTTCCAAAATCCTTCCTTATCATTATCGAATCTATTGCATTGAGAGCATCTTCTTTATGATCGCACACAACGACTCCTTTTCCACCAGCAAGCCCATCTGCTTTTATAACTAAAGACTTATTTGTATTGTACACAAAATCTTTGGCTTTTTCAGGTTCTGAAAAAATATTATGCTCAGCCGTTGGTATATTATTTTGTCTCATGAAATTTTTGGCAAAAGATTTACTGGATTCTAATTGAGCTGCTTCCTTAGTAGGTCCGAAGATACTTATGCTATCGGATAACTCGTTAACTATTCCCTTTGTTAATGGTTCTTCTGGACCAACTACCACAATACAATTATTTTTTAGTGCAAATGATTTTATCTTTGAAAAATCATTGATAGAAAAAGAAAGATTATTGATTGTGCCTCCATTGCCAGGACAATAATAAACCTTACTTACTGATTGGCTTTTCGATAATTTCCAACCTAGTGCATGTTCTCTTCCTCCAGACCCTACAACAAGTATATTTTTTTTCAATTAGTAATTGATATCAAAATGCTATATTTCTATCTATTTTTAAAAATAAACTTATAAGCGAAAACTTTCTTAAAATTATTATAAATCGTATTATTTTGAAATTAAAGTAAGAATATCTTTTATAAGTGTAGTAATAAAATTAGAATATTCTCCGTCTGAGAACTTAATTTTATCATAATTATTATTCTTTAGCAATTCATTGAATATCTTTAAGTGTTGACATTTTTCTTTTCCAGATAGTGTTTTATAGTAATAATGTTTACATGAGCAATAATCTAATTCGGGATCTAACCAGTATTCGTTATTTTTGCCAATAATAGTCCATAATTTTCTTTCACTAGGAACAAAATAATGAAGCTTAAGTGTATGGTTAATTATAAAATCTTTGGGAACAAAAGAATTAGACATTAATAATAAATAACCGTTTAGATATATTAAATTATTTCTCTACAAGATATACTTTGCGTCCTTCTAATCTTAATTTTCCCTCAGAAAAAAGTTTTATTGCTAGAGGATATAACTTATGTTCTAATTGTAATATACGATTAGATAGATCTTCTTCTGTATCGCTATCATAAATAGGAACACTTTCTTGAATAATGATAGGCCCAGTATCAACATTATCATCAATAAAATGAACTGTACATCCAGAAATTTTTACACCATAATCAAACGCCTGCTTCTGAGCATGTAAACCCTTGAAAGAAGGTAATAGTGATGGATGTATATTGAGTATTCTAAGTTTGTATTGTCTCACGAATTGAGAACTCAAGATTCTCATATATCCAGCAAGACAGATAATACCATTTGAAGGATATATACAATAATTTTTTAATACCGAAGCTATTTCTTTATCATATTCCCAGCCTTTTTTTCCATTACTCAGAATCACTTCTGTTGCTATACCAAATTGTTCTTTCGCAATTTTTAATCCAAGTGCATCTTTATTGTTCGATATAACCACACAAGGCTGTATATTTCTTAATTCTGATTGTGCATGTGATGATAAGATGGCATGCATATTACTCCCTCTTCCGGAAATCAATATAGCCATATTAAGCATGTGTATTTTCCTAGGTGAACTAAACTAAATATCTCTTTTCAAGTTTGTGTTTGTGAACAGAAAAGGCTATTGTAATTAGGGGCCATCTTACAAATGATCATAACAGTTAATTAAAATATATGATAAAAAATACATTGTCATGCACTCTCGTGTTAGATCATTGGATCAGGGTTTATTATTAGAGAATAATGAAACACGAATATTGTTAGATCCTTCCAGAGTCGAGACTAATGATTTTGTTTTTATTTCTCATGCTCATTCTGATCATGTTTATCGGAAACCAAGAAATAAATCAAAAATTACGACTATTACATCCATTGAGACTGAAGCAATAGCAAATGCACGAGGTTATGAAATTACAAATGCAATATATGAAGAAAAAGATTTAGAGTTAATAGACTCAGGTCACATATTAGGATCTAAAGGATTACTCGCTTTCAACGAGATATTCTATACCGGGGACATCTCCATCAGGAAGCGAGCATTTCTTAAGCTGCCTAAAAAAATACCTCAAGTAGATACGTTGATAATTGAATCTACATTTGGAAGATTTGACTACGTCTTTCCAGATCATAGAGAAATAATTCATCAAGCAAATAAGATTATAGCGGATGCTTATGATAAAGGCAATCCTGTTATTCTAATGGGATATCCTTTAGGAAAAGCTCAGTTATTAACAAATTTTTTTGGTCATTGGGATCCTTTTTTTTCATATGGTAGCATAGAAGTGATCAACACTGTTTACCGAAATATGGGAATAGCATTACGCAATACAACCTCGTTTACAGAAGCGGAAAAAGTCAAACAATTAGAGAGCAAGTATCCCTGGGTAATGTTAGCACCATTAATGAATGGAAATTCTAGATTTTTAAAACATATGAAAGAAAAATATAATACAGTAACCATAGGATTTAGTGGTTGGGCTTGTAGTCCCCGATATAAATACATGATGGGAATAGATTATGCTCTTCCCTTGAGTGACCATTGTGATTTTAATGAATTAATTCAAATAGTAAAAAAATGCAATCCAAAAAAAATATTTACCATCCATGGTTTTGAAGTAGAATTTGCAAGGGTCCTCAACAATATGGGATATAATGCTAGTCCTATTTCTAATAAACCAGGTAAGGTAAAAAAAATAGATAAAACAGGACGAATTTCTCGAACTAATGATATGCAAATATTAGACTATTTTATCAAATAGAACTCTGGCATTCACTATCTATTATAAAATTGATAAAAATGTGAAAGTGTGGTTTTATTTTTGTTCTTGTTCTCGGAAATATGGAATAACCTTCTTTCCAAATAATTCTATATTTTTAAAATATCCGTCTCCCCAGAATCTTATTATAAAATGATTGGTTCCAGCTTTTATAAAGCGTTCTAACATTTCTATAACTTCATCTGGTTTTCCAACTCCTATTGCCGACCTAGCAACACTATCTGGGATTTTTAATGCTGCTTTTTTCATCTGTTCCATGAGTTCGGGTTTATTCATTGCATATTCTGTAAAATATTTTCGAAAATCGAATTCCGAGTCCTGAGCAAGATTATGAGCTTTTAATAATTCAGGTTTATAAAGACTTACTTTAACGGCATTTCTCATCTTGTTCCATGCCTCTTCACCATCATCGGTAAAATAGACATCCACATCATTTGCAAATTGGAAATTTGAAAGATCTCTACTAGCATTTTTGGCATGTTCTCGAATTACATTAGCATGTACCTTGAATAACTCAGGAGTGTATCCTATGGGGATCCAACCATCACCATACCTAGCACATAATTCCAACGTTTTTGGAGCACCAGCAGCTATATAAATGGGAGGACGAGGTTTTCTTATGCTTTTAGCCTGTAAACAAGCATTATCTAATTTATAATATTGTCCAGTAAAATCTACTCTATTATCGGGATCGGAGTGAAAAAGTTTTTCAATCACTTCTAGTTGTTCCTTTAATTTTGTAACAGGTTTACTAAATTCTATTCCAAAATCTACTACATTTTGTGCTTCACCTGCACCAATGCCCAACATACCCCTTCCATTTGTTAATCTATCCAATGTAACGGTAGAAAGAGCAATTGTTGATGGGTGACGTCTTATAGCATCGGTAACACATGTTCCTAACTCTACTTTCGTTGTGAGAGCTCCAATTGCGGCTAGGAGTAACCAAGCATCATTCACGATAGCATTTTTCCATTGCGGAACATTTGTGTGGTCCATTGCCCATATTGAATCAAAATCAAGCCTATCAGCCATTTGGCATGCAGTAATTACCTGATTCTCATCCAAACCTAATCTTGCAACATTCAACCCCTGTGTAAACCCGAATTTTGTTTTCATTAACATTTTAACCTCCACTTTGTGGTAAATATGTTAAATGATGTGGACAAGTTATCTATCACCATATAATGTGAAAAAATAAAAGTTGTATTTATGCATTTTCTGAAAATATAAGAAATAACCTTTTATTTGCCTATAAGACCTTAACAAAACTTATATAATTTTTCATTCTATTAGAAATTGATGTTACTCCCTTCAGAAATAGAGGCTAAATCTTTAATTCCTGCTATTAGAGCTATTTTGGCAAAAAAATTAACTATTGAATACAAAATGAAGGAAGAATTTGTAGCCAAAGTTCTAGGCGTTACTCAAGCGGCTATTAGCAATTATATTAGAGGAACAAGAGGGGATACCGAACTCATAAACAAGCTTTCATCACTCTTTGAGGTTATGCGAAAAATCGACGACATTGCTCAGGATCTAGTAGCAAATCGAGTATATACTCCTAGTACAATGTCCAAATTCGTAGAGTTATGTAACTATATGAGATATTCTTTTATTATTTGTGATGTCCATCATAAAATCGAGGCCAATATTGATGAACAAGTTTGTGAATTATGTAAAGATAACCTGATTGGTTCTAAGTTTTAGATAATAAAATGGAGTAGATACAGTTCATTTTACAATTGTATAACTCCTAGTGTTTTATTAAGAACATCTGATCCCATGATACTCCCGACTGCCCCATTTTTGGCATAGGATTCTGTGAATCTTTGAACCTTTGTGTTTCCTAGCGTTTTTGATGAGATAAGTAATGGAACTGGATCATCTGTATGACTTTTTTTTATACATGGCGTAGAATGATCTCCTGAAACAACTATGCTTACATTTGCGTTTTGTAGTTCCTTCAAAAGAGTTCCGAAAAACTCCATATCTATTCTTTCGATATTTTGTTTTTTTCCTAAGGCATCACCGTCATGCCCAAACTCATCTGGACCTTTAATATGAACATACACCATATCATATTTTTGTAATTCCTTAGCAGTAACCTTTGCTTTGGTTACATAGTCATTTACATTTCCAGCTTTAATAATTTCCATACCAAGAATTTCGGAGATACCAATCTCTACAGGCATATCAACTACACAACCAACATTCATTTTATACTTCTGATTTATAGGAGTATAATGAGGTATTTTATTTCCAGCATCTCTTACTAAAATACAATTCATAGCACTAAGATTTTTTTCCTCTCTTGATTTATTGACAGGATGTAATTTTGAAATGAGATAGACTTGATTGCTAAAATCATTTACAATATCAGACGATATTTTAGAAGAAATATCTTCATCTTGTGGAACCGACTTTAATACTTTCATTTCTGATACGTCCGTTTTGGCAATACCCATCCCATCTACTTTATCATAAGCTGGATCTGTATTTGTTATTTGATTAGATAATTTTATTTTTTTGTGTCTAAACCTTATAGTTACCCTGTGCGCGATAGTGGGAATAACCACTACAGAAGCATCAGGATCTTTTAATAAAATGGAAGAATTTAGAGTATCACAGAGAGACTTAGCTTCTTTACTTTCAATTATCCTACCCGCTCTTCTATCTATTATGTTCTGATTTTTATCTATCGTAGCAAAATTTCCTCTTAATGCAAGATCCCCATCTTTCAAATCTATACCGCAACCGATTGATTCAACAATCCCTCTTCCTACATATGGAGAATCTGTGAAATTATAACCTAACATATTAAAAACAGCAATATCGGACTGTGGAGCAATTCCTTTACCAACAGTGATCACTTCACCCATAATACCATTCATCGCCAAAGAGTCTAAGTTTGGTGTGTTAGCTGCTTCTAATGGGGTAAGATTATTAATTGATGGGTGAGGAAGATCTCCTATTCCATCAAGAATTACATATATAATTTTGAATGAACTATTTTTTCTTTCCAAGCTCACAATTAAAGGTGAATTTTTGGTAAATTTATTTTTATTTAATTAAAAGGGATTTTTAAAGAAAAAATTTATACAATGTTATTATTTTTTAGGGCCACCTTTTTTCCATACCTGGATTTGTCCTCCATATACTTCATTATTGTACACAATAGAAGGAATTTGAGCATAAAAGCCTTGTCTTCCTGAACTAAATGTTTTATTAACTAAGGGAATTTCATATTGTTTTCCATCAGGCATTGACAAAATAGCAATGACAACTTTTGTATTCGTTTTGTCTTCATCATTCAGTCCCATTTCCATATAATTTATAAAATAATAGTATAAAACAATTTTTATTCCATACTAACTACATCTTCAACTTCGTTTATTGAAAAGTGTTGCAGATAAATAAAAAATTGAATTGAATGTTTAAAACAATTTTATATACTCTGGTTAAAGTATTATTGTGGATTTCATAGAGTGTTACCGAAAAGCAGGTCGCATAGCATGTTCTGTAAGAGACCTTGCAAGAACAAAGGAGTATGTAGGAAAGACTTTATACGAAATCTGTGAGAAAATAGAAAAAGAGATAAGAGAAAATGGAGGAAATCCTGCTTTTCCTGTAAATGTAAGTTTGAATGAAATTGCTGCTCACTATACCGCAGAGCCAAATGATCCAAAAATAGTATCAGAACAGGATGTTCTCAAAATTGATATAGGTGTACATATTGACGGCTACATAGCAGATACTGCTGTAACTATCAGCTATAATAATGAATTTCATTCTTTAGTAAAAGCATCAGAAAATGCTTTAATGGAAGCATTAAAAGTTGCAAGGAATAGGACAAAATCAAATGAGATAGGTAAAGCAATAGAAAAATCTATAATTAAAAGTGGATTTATACCGATTAAAAATTTAAGCGGTCATTCTCTAGAACGATATACAATTCATGCTGGAAAATCTATTCCAAATATCAATTCATTTGGTTCATTTCTATTAGAACCAGGTCAAGCTTATGCGATTGAGCCATTTGTAACTTTGAAAAATGGTATAGGTATAGTACACGAGGGAAGTGTTGCCAATATTTTTGCAATAATATCAAGAAAGCCTACTAAGAATAAGGAATTGGATAATTTTTTGAACGATATCTGGGGTAGATATAAGTCTCTTCCCTTTGCTTTAAGATGGATTGTAGATAATTACGATGAAAAAAATGCAAGAAATTTTTTAGACATCCTTAAAAAGAAAAAGAATATTCATGCGTATCCTACCCTAGTTGAGGGAAAGAAGATGATGGTTTCTCAATCAGAACATACGATAATCCCTCATGAAACTTTTACAGAAGTTATTACTAGTTGTTACAACACTTAGAAAATAGTCCTATTTTGTAGAAAATCTTCCTAAACTTAAAATTAAACCTTAAAAAATGTATAGTAAAAGAGGGGTCGTTGTCTAGCTTGGTATGATGCCAGCCTTGGGCGCTGGAGTTCGCCGGTTCAAATCCGGCCGACCCCATTATTTGTTTAAAGTTTTACTTTCCAGAGGTTAAATTCTGATCTGAATGTGGAGTTCACCAAAAGGTTTATTTTATTTTGATCTGATTCGTGTTTTCACAAACTAATTTGTGATAGTTATAATTGCAATTAATTGAATTCTAACTTACGTTTATACTTATAAAATTTATACCTATTGTTACTTTCAACTTGATCTATAATAATTCATCTAAGTGTAATTAGAATCCAGTAATTAATCACTTTTTAATATATATTACTAAATAGATACAAGCGTGATAAATTATGTATAAATTATTATCTTTATATTACTATTAACAATAAGATTATATGTTCTAGAAAAATATATATTTAATTAATTATTTAAAATCAATTATATTAAATATTATGTGGAAAATAATTAAGGAAGGGGGTTATCAATATTAATATTATTATTTCGATAATATTTCAGTGTCTTAAAAGTTATATATTAAATCTTTACAAAGTGAGCAATGCATGACATTTAAACGGTTCTGATTATATGATTTTTTGCATATTTAACCCCCTGATAATACATCATGATCCCAATTATTTTGCTGATAATTATCTATCAGTTCATTTAATAAATCATCTGAATCTATGTTTCTTTTTCTTTTATCCATTAAATCGTCTAATAATGAATAGAATCTTCTATGAGTAAATTCATTGACTGTTAAATTTGCCACGACTATTATAATTTTTTTTAAAAATATGTTTGTTTTGAATTAATGTTGCATTAAAAAGGTTTTTTAATACAAAAGAAAAAAATTTAAAGATATGAAAATCATAAAAGTACTTAAATTTAAACATAATCTCTATGAAACTATAATCTTTAATGACGATCTTACTATACTATCTCCTAAAGAAACATTTAAGGATCTCTATACTTTGAATTTTTATCTACAAAGTATGCAAAAAAAATTAAATTTTGAAGATAGCTTAATAATTATTCATGATAAATTTAATAATTCTGTAGAAATACTGAAAAATAATAGAGAAATTTTCTTAGATTAATGGTAAATATATTTTTGAAGTAATAAACACAATACTAATTAATCTTCTCCAACAATATTACTTGAACAATGGGAAAAATAGCAAAAAAAGGACGTCTTTTTTTAGGAAAAAGAATTGGGCCTAAGTCAGCACGGAGAGCGAGAAAACCTTTAAGTGAAGATTGGATTACTGGTAATATTCCTAATCGACATTATGTCAACAAGAGAAAAAATAGAAGAATCATTACTAGAAAAAATAATTTCAATTAATTCATTAATCCTAAAGAATTTCTAATTTATACAAAACGAGCCAATATATTTACGACGAATAAAAATAATATAAATTTCTGAAAACATTATGAAATTAATAAACTATTTCCCATTAAAACAAATAAGAAATAATCAAGAAAAGATTTTACATGAAATCGAAGAAGCTATAAAGAGCAATCTAAAATATATTTTTCTTGAGGCTCCTACTGGTTTTGGGAAAAGTCCTATTGCAATAACTTTGGCAAGCTTTTTAGGAAGCTCTCATATATGTACCTCGACTAAAGATCTTCAAAATCAATATTCTAAGGATTTTAATTTCATTAAAGAAGCAAAAGGTAAAAGAAATTTTCCATGTATATTAAAAGAAAATGAAGGAATCCATGAAACATGTGAATATGGTCCATGTCAAAAAAATGAAGATTTTGATTGCCTGTATAAAACAAGACTCTCAGATTATAAGATAAATGGATTAGGAACAAAATTTGAACATATTGATATTGGACAATTTGAAAAATTGAAATACATTAAAAAAAATAATCAACAAATGCGATTTGAAAGTTTCGAATGGGAACCTTGTAAATATTTCCATCAAAAATGGATATCTACCAAAGCTTCACATGCCATTTATAATTACAAATACTTTCTGTCCGATCTTTATTTTTCGAATATAATTTCAAAAAGAGAATTATTAGTATTTGATGAAGTACATAATATTGAATCCGAGGTTTCTGATTTCAAGAGTTTTATAATTAATAGTGATAATATTACACGATTATTTCCCAAACTTCAATTACCAAATAGAAAGGAAGAAGAAATAGAAACTTGGATTGAATTTTGTGAAGATTATAAAGAGACTCTCCTGGATTTTATAGAAGATTTTGAATATGCTATGGAAAATAATTTTCTGAAGGAACCTTTTACTGAAAAAAATTTAATTGATTGTATTAATAGAGAAAAGAACCTCGACTTTGTTCTTACTGATATGAAAATGAATAAGAATAACTGGTTAGTAACAAATATAGAGCGTAAATCCAAAGATTTGATTAGAAAAATAACACTTACTCCTTTGGATATCTCTTATTACTTTAAAGAAATTCTCGAGGTAAGTAATTATGGATTATTTATGAGTGCTACTATTTTGAATAAAGAATACTTATGTAAATTAACAGGTTTATCCCAAGATAAAATCAAGTTTATTCGCGTGAAACATTCGGATTTTCCCAAAGAGAATAGACCGATTTATTTAATGAATATCGCATGGTTAAATAGTAGAAACATATTAGATAATCTTCCAATTATTGCCAAAACGGTAAATAATATAATGAGTATACACAAAAATGAAAAAGGAATTATTCATACTACCTCCTATTTACAATTAGAATATATTAAAAATAATCTAAATAAGGAAAATTTACAACGCCTCATAGAAAGTGGACCCAATACCGATAGAATAGAAACATTACAGAGACATTCACGAAACACAAAACCAACAGTTCTCATCTCTCCTTCTTTTTATCAAGGTTTAGACTTAAAAGATGATTTGTCAAGGTTTCAGATTATAATTAAAATTCCTTACCCTGATTTAAGTGATAAAAAGGTTGTTGCATTGAGAAAAAAGGATATGAATTGGTATTTGTGGAATACAATTGTTAGGCTAACTCAGACTTATGGACGCAGTATTAGAAGCCGAGAAGATTATGCATCTACATATATTTTAGATAGTAACATAAATTATTTATTAAGAAATGTAAATGATATGTTTCCATCATGGTTTATTGAAGCAATAATCAACAGATAGTAAAAATAAGGCTCCTATAATTTTCTTCATAACTAAATTTAGCCAATTTTTTATGTAAGGGTATAATGAATGTTCAATTTTATTTTATTGTCTTAGTATATACATAAAACATGAAATTACTATTCATTCTCTTTTGGTACTATAAAAAAGATAAATAATATAGGGGAATGAGAGTTGGATAAAGAAGTCGTGAATATTTCAATCTGAGACAAAAAGTCAAAGGTCATATCAAGAATATTGATATTTTCATTGTCATATTGTTATTCCTATTGAATAATTTGATCCCATACATAATTTAGATTGATTATATTACCAGTAGATTTTTTTATTCCAAACAATTATTACGATTATTGGAAAATCCTGTTATTACTACATCCAATGGAATAAAGTTAAACCCTGAGAAAATGGTAAAGGAGGAATTATATTATTGTATTTATGAAGATCGGGTATTCCTTTTTTTTAAAGATAAGGAAGATGTTCTTCACTGTTATGAGGTTAGTGATATTGATACAATCAATAAAATAAAAGAAAGTCCAGACAACATTGATGAAATATTAAATAACTTAGCAAAAGATCATAGTACAAATATTGCAGATTGAAAAAACATTATATGCTACTTTCCATGAATAATAAAATTAATGTCTACATATAATGAAAATACGGATAGTAAACCAAAATCTAGTAATGAGATCTTTATCGGAAAAAAACCACTTATGACTTACGTCACTGCAACATTGGTTCAGCTGGCTAACGAACCCACTGTTGTTATAAAAGCAAGAGGAAAAAGCATACCTAGGGCCGTAGATGTTGCACAGATCATTGTAAAGAGAATGAATACATTGGGTTATAAGGTAGCATCAGTCAAAATTGGCTCTGAAGCTGTTAAATCTCAAGACGGCAATACTCGCAATGTCTCAACAATTGAAGTAGCTGTTTCTAGAAATAGCTCTTAAATTGTTTTATTTTTATACTATCATAGTGTTTGCCCGCTAAAATAGATTTTTTAATAAAACTTTATGGATTTGACATATTTTCATTTCTCCAGGTTTTATGATACCATAGCAACCATCACTAATATTGATACATAGGATCGAAGTTTTATCATTGGGAAGATTGACTCCTACAGTAAATTCATGGAATGAAAGACCATCTAATACAATTTCATTACAATAATTTAAAGAGTTAAAATCATTATTTTTTAATAAAATTTCATATTCACCAGGCTGCAGCTTAATTTGGTTAGAATTTATACCTGTATTTGAAGTAATAATAGAGTATATTGGTTCTTTACCATATACAATAAGATTTGATCTTGTTTCAATATTTTCACATAGTTCTATATTACAGACATGTAAAGTATTACAAAGTTTTTCAGAATTAACATTTTCTATTATACAACTAAATATCTTAGTCTTAACAATGACAACTGGCTTTTCTAATTTGGTTTTATTGTTCTCGATTTTTTTTTCTAAATATAAGTTGATTTCCTTTTGATTAAAAGATGTATTGGTCACAGGATTTTTGATAAGGGCTTGTTCAACTACTTTTGTTGTATAATCCGTAAAAATTTTACCTGAAACTATTACACTATTGCCAAATTCTCCTATATAAAATATAAAATTTAATAACAGAAATAAATAAAAATACTTATTCATAAAAAATTGAGAATTTTCAAACTATTAATTAGTGATGAAATTTTTCTAACTAATATTATACTTGAATATTTAAACATATTAATAATAAAATAAATTTTAGCTAAATATATTTACTAAGAAACTGATAACCCACTCTGCGGATAGAGGTGAAAGAAAATACTATAAGTATGTTTCGAAGAAAAATATTCATAATATAATTCGTTAAAGACTGATGATTCTATGGTTTAATAGAAATTAGATACAATGCTATCAGGGAAGATAAAAGTATTCTATGCCATTAAAATATACGGGCCTTGTACGTTTTTAATTCTTAATTAATTATTCCTATTAAAACACTACTACTTTCTAAAGTATTTTTCAATAATATTTTAAAGTAATTAATGAAAGAGAAATGTTTTGAACATCTTATCTATGTTAATTGTATTAAATAAGCAATTATAAAAAAATATTATAACAATAACGTAGGCATTATAGGTTAGACATATTGTTTATATTGAATATAATCGCTAGATAAAAATACCATCAGGAATGAAACATTCCTCAAACTAAATAAAATTTAATAAAAAAGCCAAAATGTAAGTAAATTATATCCTTGTAGTAAATGACAGGCCAAAATTTTTTGGTAATACTCGTAATTCTATAGATATAAGATTAGAAATTCTTCATATTAAATTTAAGAAAAAATATAATATAGAATCATCTTGTTACTCTAGTCAAGATGGTTTTTATTAAAAAAGTAGAAATTTATGGTTTTAAATCTTTTGGCTTTAAAAATACTGTAATTAACTTTAACAATGGGCTTATAGCGGTTACAGGTCCGAATGGCTCTGGAAAAAGTAATGTATTAGACGCAATTATGTTTGCACTTGGTGAAAACAGTCCAAAAGCTCTACGTGTAGACAAGTTCCAATCTCTTTTTCATGATACCCAAAATAAATCACACAAATTGGTTCGGGTAAGTATTACCTTTGACAATCAAAATAGAGGAATTCCAATTGATTCGGATAATGTAACTTTAACTAGGGAAATGGAGGGCTCCGTTGGAGAAAGTCAGTACCATTTAAATGGCAAAAAAGTAACGAAATCTACAATCATTGAATTATTACAAATTGTAATTGCAGTTCCTAATAAATTAAATATTGTACAACAAGGGATGATTACCAGAATATCTGAGTTAAATGCTGAAGAAAGGCGAAAGATTATAGAAGATATTGTGGGCCTTTCCTATTTTGATGAAAAAAAAGAGGAATCATTAAAACAATTAGAAGAGGCTGATAGAAGACTTGATATTGCACTTGCACGGATGAATGAAATAAGAAAAAGAATTGATGATTTAGAAGTTGAAAGAAATGAACAATTAAGATTTCAACATTTAGAAAAAGATATCAAAAAATACAAGGCAATCAAAATTTCCAATGAAAGTAGAAACATTAACAAAAATATTATAATTAATGAAAAAGAAATAGAAACAAAAAAAATACAACATAATCAAATTGGCTTCGAGCTAAAAACGACAAAACAAGAATTAGAAAATCTAGACTTAGAGAAAATGAAGTTTATTAAAGAAATAGATGTAATCAATAAAGAAAAAGCTCAAATCAGTAATAAAGTATCCTCAATAGTATATGATCTAGAAAAATCAAAGGCTATTTATCATGAAACAATTTCCAGAATACAAGAAATAGGTAAAAAAATAGCAAGGATCGAGACAGCAGGAATAGAATTAAATGTAAAAGTTCAGAAAGTACACAATGACATTGCAATTATAGAAAAAAATAGTGACCATATAAATGAACGAAAGGTTAGTTATACCTCCGAGCTAAAAAATTTAGATAACGATATTTCACATCTATCTACTAAAAACCAGAAAATAGAACTTTATAAAAGTAGAATAAATAATAGATACGAAAAAATAGTTAGCCTGAACAATATGTTTGAAGTTGATCTTCTGAAAATAAAGGAAAATTTGAAAATTATAATACGTAATAAAATTGAAACAAGTTCTAAATATAATAACTTGAAGTACAAGATAGAATTGATTTCGCAAGAATTACAGAATAATGTTACCAATATGATTGAATTAAAACAAAAGATTAGAACCTTGCCGAAATTAATATTAGAAATAGAAAAAAAAATAACTGAATTTAATAACGAAATAGAAGAATCCAAAATTATAGTGAATAAGTCTGATACTGAGTCATTGAGATTTTATGAAAAGAATAAGATTGTAACTGAATCTATGTCTGAAGATTTAACTATTTCTGAAATAAGTAAGGAAAGAGAATTACATATTGTTGGGATCGTGCATGATTTAGTTAAATGGGATAAAAATTATCTTAGGCCGATAATGGCGGTTGGATCTGAATGGTTAAAGGCAATAGTAGTTAACAACGTAGAAGATATGATCAAGATAGCACAATTTGCTAAATTGAAGAAATTACCTAGAATAAAGATTATTCCTTTAGACCTAATACAACTTTCAGAAAAAGTTGATGCATATGAAGAAAATATGTCCTTTATAGGTAATTTGTCCAACTTTATTGAGTCCGATTATAAAAAATTGGTTGATTTCATATTTGGAAATATTATTGTTGTTAGGACTGCAAGTGAAGCGTATGAATTATCGTTAAAAGGATATAGATCAGTATCAATTGATGGAGAATTTTTTGAAGCAAAATCAAATATACTATTAGTAGATTACAATTCTGCGGTTGTAAATTTTGTTACTGAGATTAATCTCAAAAATGACATTGAAAGTTTACGCATTTTAATAATAAAATTAAAAAACTCATTGTTGGAAAAAACAGCCGAGCTACGAAATCTAATAGATAAATTAAAAAACTTAGAATTTGAAAAAATAGAATTAGAGAATAATATAAGATATCTTGAAGATAAAGTTGTTTTTCAAAGAAATATATTAAATGAACACAATGTTGAGGCAAAGAATTTAGAGCTTTTAAAAAGTAAGAATGAAAATGATTATAAAAATACAGTAACTTTCCTAAAAACAAATAGAAAAAGATTTTCTTTAATATCTGCTACCAAAAAAAAAATTGAAGAAGATTTGAAGAAAATAAATCTTGATTTTGAATCAACAACAATCGCTAATTTAAATTTAGAGAGAAACAAATTTCAAACTATGCTTGAATCAGAGAATAATAAATTACAAAATATTGTGATTCACCTTTCGAAGAAAAAAAATGAAAGAGAACTACTTTTAGAAAGAATTAACTCCTTAAATGATGAAAAGGGAATTTTGATAAAAGAACAATCCGACAAAGAAATATTCAAGACAGAATTACAAAATAATATAGAAAAAGCAGGACAAGAGTTAAAATTTTTAAGAAATAAAGAACAAAATATTATATTTTCTTCGGGAGATTCATATACAAGATTACAGTCATATGAAGAAAAAATTAAAAACTTGTTAGATCGTGAAAGAAAACTATCACGGGAAAATAGTTCTCTAGAACGAGAAATTGTTTTATTGGAAAAAGAAACCTTAAACCTAAAACAATATGAAGTAAAATTAAATCATGACCTTATGTGGCTCGGTTATAAGGAATTAAATGAAGATAATTTAAATGTCGATGAGATTGTATCTTATTTATCAGAAGAATATGAGATGCTAAAAAGTAAAATAAATTTGAGAGCTGATGAAAATTATATTCAAATCGTTAATGGCTACAGAGGAATGTCCAACCGGAAGAATGATTTAGAAAAGGAACGAAATTCAATAGTTCTTTTCATAGAAGAAATATATAAAGAGAAAAAGAATCTCTTCATGGATGCATTCTTAAAGATTAATAAAGATATAAATTATATTTTCTCTCGTATTATTGGTGGGAACGCTTGGTTAGAAATTGAGAACGAAGAAGATATTTTTTCAAAAGGGATAAGGTTAACAGTTCAATTTCCAGAAAAGCCCAGACGTGATTCTACCGCTTTATCAGGAGGAGAAAAAACTATGGCAGCAACTATTTTTCTTCTTGCATTGCAAGCTATTAAACCATCTCCCTTTTATTTGATGGACGAGGTTGATGCTCATTTAGATGCAGAAAATACTGAGAGATTATCTAAGATATTATTTGAACGGTCTCAACATAATCAAATAATTATGGTAACGTTAAAGGATTCTACTATTTCAAAAGTAGATCAAATTTATGGAGTATTTCCCAGAGAAGGAGTTTCTCACATTGTCAAATATAAATATCATAAAAAAGAATTAGATGAAATATCTTTAAACTAGAAAGTTGAAATTAATGCTACTTGATAGATTTATAATTATAACATCTGATGGAATGAGAGGGATTATCTTGAATCAATGTTGGCTCTGCATTAGTGCATTCTTCAGTTGCATATAGGCATTTATTTAAAAACTTACATCCATTTTTACATGTTTCAACATCGTTTTTTATATGTATTTCTTCTAAATTATTAAATTTTGGAATTGCCGATATTAAAGCTTTAGTATATGGATGAAGAGGATGTACTAGGACTTCATGAATGTTTCCTTGCTCAATGATTTGTCCTTTATAGAGAATAATTATATTATCTCCCACATATTGTGAAGTAGAAAGATCATGTGTAATATATAAAAAGGAAACATTTTCTTCATCTCTTAATTTTTTCATTAATTCAAGTATTTGAAAACGGATAGAAACATCTAACATTGAAACGGGCTCATCGGCGATAATTAAAAGAGGTTTAAGGACGAGAGCCCTTGCAAAATTAACTCTTTGTCTTTGGCCTCCAGAGAGCATATGAGGAAATTTATAAGATACTTCCTGTGGGTCTAAATTGACTTTTTTTAATGTAGATTCAATACATTCTTGCATTTCATTTCTGGAAATTTTTTTTTTGTGTACTGTTAATGGTTCTTTAACAATATCAAATATTTTCATTCGAGGATCCAATGAGGAATAAGGATCCTGAAAAATCATTTGAATTCTAGATCTGATCTTTAGTAATTCTTTTCCTTCAAGTTTGGTAATATCTTTATTATCAAAGATAATTTTGCCCGAATCAGAATCAATTGATCGCATAATGAGTTTTGCTAGAGTTGTCTTTCCTGAGCCCGATTCTCCTGCAATAACAAGTATTTCACTCTTATTGAGTTTTAAATCGAGATGATCTATAACTTTAATCTTCTTAGACGTTTTGAAACTAATTAAATCAGTAAATCCACTACGTAATGGAAAATATTTATTTAAATCTATGATCTTTAGTAAAGTCTCTTTCAATTCGATGGATTAGAGCTGAGAAAAAAAATTAATAATTGTTATTATGGTTCTTTCTTTAAACCAAATATTCGATCAAAATAGTCAGAGTGTTCTTTTGCTAACTCTTCAGCCTCTGTTTCTGGAATGTTTGCTAATTTTCTTGCTAGTTTCATTTTATATTCTAATTGCATTTGACGGGCAATTTGGATTCTCTGTGCCTGGGGAGATCCTGCACCATGCATTGATTCTGTCAAATAACCAACTGCATTTCTTCCTAGAGTCATATTTTCAATAAGTCTTAAGACTCGTACCCGGTTCTCTATAGAAACACCTTTTCTGCCTTTCAAATATTTTTCTAAAAGTGGGCCTGTCTCAGGACTTCGAAAATCTTTTTCAGAAGGCATCGTTACGACTAATCCTCCTGCTATGTCTTGTGCTAATCTACTTATTTCATAAGGAAAGCGAGTAACATTATGTTTACAAACATTAGCAAGCATATCATCATTCTGGTAATTACCAGCCTTAGTTTTATATGATTGAAAAGAGGAAGCAACACCAGTGCCAAAAATTGTTTCATTAAGATGTGTCATTTCAACTAATTTATCTTTAATGTGTGATGCATTAGCTACTCCATTATAATCGGAAATAGATGCTGCGGCACCAATGAGTACATCACCTAATCCTGTTTTACAAACGTAACTTCTTCTATGGTAACAAGTAAACCGTTCTATAAGCATGGCAGCATAATCATACTCACCATCCATAAATATGAGCTCGTTTGGAATAAAAGTATTATTAAAAATTATCATTGCCTCCTGGCCAGAATATTTAGAATTTCCTGAATCAAGATCTCCTTCCTCCATACTTCGTGTATCACATGATTGCCTGCCATAGATATAGGTGATTCCTTCGGCATCGGCTGGCACAGCGCCAACAATTGCATAATTTTTATCCTCTTCACGCAGCCTCATAGTTGGCATTACTAAAATCCAATGAGAATTGATACAACCAGTTTGATGTGCTTTTGCACCAGTAATGTAAACTCCCTTTTCGTCCCGTTTAGTGATATGAACAAATAAATCAGGATCCTCTTGTTGGGAAGGAGAGAGACTTCTATCTCCTTTAACATCAGTCATAGCTCCTCCTATTACATGATTTTCCTCTTGAATTTTTTTTATGAATTCCTTCAACCTTTCATGGTATGGAGTATGATATTTTTCATCAATTTCAAATGTTGTGGAATATAAAGAATTTAAAGCGTCCATGCCTACACAGCGTTGAAAACAAGTACCTGTTAACTGTCCAAGCTTGCGTTGCATTTTATTTTGGTTAACTACATCTGTAACATTTTCAGCAATATGTAAAAATCTGTTCACTCGTTTACCAGAAAGTGAGGATTCGGCAGAGGCAATGGAAGGATCATCATTAGCCAAATCATACGTTTCTGCAACAGCATTTATCGATGGTCTAATCATGGGATGATCAACTGGTTCTTTTACTAATTTACCAAAAAGATATACCTTGAGATTTCTATTCCTTAAACTTGCGATATACTCTTGTCCATTGGTGATAGGCATATATTATATATAAGGTTTGGATATTATTTATATATTATCAGCGATTCCAAAATTAATATATTTACCACTATGAAATTCTTTCATTTCGACTATAAGTAATCTTATAATATATTCACTTTTTATAATGTAGTTCAGTGTATGCATGAAATTAGCAGATTCTAGAAAAGATCAATTCAGACGGTTAGCAAAGGAGCAAGGCTACAGAAGTAGGTCGGCCTTTAAACTCAAACAAATTAATGAATCATATAAAATATTGAACAGGGGTCATTGCGTAGTGGATATAGGTTGTGCTCCTGGTGGATGGATACAAATAGCTTTAGCAGAGGTAGGACCCAAAGGGAAGGTAATTGGAATTGATATAAAAAAAATCGAACCACTACCTGAGGCATTTGTCATTCAAGGAAGTATTGAAGATGAAGAGATAATAAATTCTATTTTGAAAATTTCAAATTCACATGTTGATGTTGTTTTATCAGATCTATCACCAAACGTAAGTGGTAATTGGGATTTAGACCATGCACGACAAATAGATCTAACAAGGACTGCTCTAAAGTTAAGTAATAAAATATTAAAGAAAGGAGGAAACGCAGTTCTTAAAGTTTTTCAGGGTGATATGCTCAATGAACTAATTGTTGAATTAAAGAAGGAATTTAAAAAGGTTATAAGAACAAAACCAAATGCAAGTAGACAAGTTAGTAGTGAGATATATTTAATTTGTATAGGTAAATTATAAACCGATAGAATCTACTAATAGTAATTCTATCTTTAAAAGTGATAAAATTATCATTTTCTTCAAAGAGTAGATGTATAATAACTTTGAATCAACTTATATTGCATTAATAAAAAAATAAAATATTGCTCTCCTCAAAGAATTTACAGAATAAATATCGAAAACAAATTACCAAATATGAAAGGGAAGGATTTTATAAAATATTATTTTCAAGAAGGGATGTTCGTTCACATTTCATTAAAAAAGATATTCCTATGGAGACAATACTGAGAATTATAAATGCTGCACACCATGCACCGTCAGTTGGTTATTCACAGCCTTGGAACTTTATTCTGGTGAAAGAAGAACAAACCAGAAAAAAAATTAAAGATTCTTTTTTGAATGAACACGAGAAAGCTTCAAAGTTACTAGAAAACGATAAGATAAAACAAAATAAATACAAATCATTTAAATTAGAAGGAATTTTAGAATCAAACTTCAACATATGCGTAACTTATGATTATACCAAATTTGCTCCATTTATAATAGGAAAGACTTCGATTCCGGAAACAGGAATTTATAGTGTATGTTGTGCAATTCAGAACTTATGGCTTGCTGCAAGGGCAGAGGAAATAGGGATGGGTTGGGTCAGTATTATATCAAACCGAGAATTAAAAAAGATATTAGGTATCCCTAAATATATCAAACCCATAGCGTATCTTTGTCTTGGGTATGTTTCTAACTTTGCACATCTACCTGATCTTGAAAACGCAAATTGGCTTAAGAGACTGGCGCTTAATGAAATTATATATTTTGAAAAGTGGGGAAAAAAATCTAATTAAAAGAGAAAGTTTATGCATAATATGCAGGAATAGATCCTTTAGGTAAACGATATATTTTGTTTCCATACAGTTATACTATAACCATATAACATTATATTGTAGTAGTTTAAGCATGAGGTTGATAGTTGTAGTTGTTTTCATCTAAAAGCTCTTAATACAAAGTAACTACAAAATGAATGATTCTTGACTATAGTTTAATATTTTGTATAGACATTTGTCATAACATAACTTAAATTTTGTACTTTTCATAGACAATAATAATGTTTAATAAGACCTAATTGGAGTCACAAATGAAATGTAATAATTGTTTTACATTCTATTACCATCAGAGAATGCTTTTAGAAGAATTTTTTTGATTAACTCTGGAATATGTCTTGTAATAGTGATTCTCTTCTATAAGCAGTTTGTTTTAGTTAATTAAATCATATTATTAGCATCACTCAAATACTAATAATTTTCTTCATGAATATTAGTCACTAACGGACCTTTTTAGTAGATCTATTTATCGTGTTTTCAACTAAACTCAGTATTGCATCGATTATCCTGATACAAAAATTCGCGATAATAGATATTTTTGTTGGTAAACTTATACATAATTTTAGGTAAACTTACACATAATTTTAATATTGATTTCTCTACCATTTTCGAGCATGAAGTTTTTATTGTAATAACTATAACATTATTTCAGAAACTTTTAGAAGAAATGATAAAATAGGGTGCAATCACACTATGAGATCAATTTACTCACCATAAACTTGGCTTTGTTATTTTTGAAGTTTTATGTCTGAAGTTGCAATAGTCTTTGATAGAAGAAATACCGTTTGAATCCTTACCTACGTACTAGTTGAAATATGACTTTGCCATTCTTTCTTTCAATGAATGCGAGAAATAATATATCTTTCTATAAATATATTAATATACATGACGTTTAAGAAAATTTATTTAACTATAGCTATTATACCCTTGGTTTTAGTTACTATTTTTGTATTAAATAACATCACCTTTTCAAATAGAAAAGACTTTGATTTAGAAATTGATGCATTAAAAGAAGAACAATCATTATTCATTCATACTAGAGTTACATTAACTAATACTGGAAAACAACCACTTACAAATATTAAGGTCAATTACGGTAATACGAGTGAAACGGTCGCACTTCTAGAACCTGGACAAACTTATCCCCTTAGTCCACCAGCAGGTAGCAATCTTCAGAGAATAATTGCTACTTCTGACCAAGGCATTAATATTACAAAAGAATACAGAACACCAATAAAAATGCCTGGAATGATGGGGTCTTAATACAATTAACAAAATTTAAAGATTATTTTATAATGAAAGATATCCCTTCCATCCGCTTTTTTCTAATTTATTTGCTTTAGATAGAACTTTATTTTCAAGTTGTAATTTATATTTTTCAATTTTTTCAGATATAATTTTATTTTCAATTCCTAATATCTGGCAAGCTAAGATAGCTGCGTTTTTTCCTCCATTTATTGCTACGGTAGCAACAGGAACACCAGGAGGCATTTGTACAATAGATAATAGAGAATCCAATCCCTCTAAGCTATTGCTCCTTATCGGAACACCTATAACAGGAAGAGAAGTTAAAGAGGCTATCATCCCGGGCAGATGAGCCGCCCCGCCTGCACCAGCAATAATAACCTTGATTCCATTTTGACCTGCCTCAGAAGCATATTGAACCATTCGCTTTGGGGTCCTATGAGCTGAAACAATAGTTAAGTCGTATGGAATATCGAAATCTTCTAGTATTTGAGCAGCATCTTTCATAATCATAAGATCCGAATCACTTCCCATGATAATTGCAACTTCTTTTTTTAACAATTCCTATGCTTTTAATCTACGATTATCTCTATTGAATTTTTTGCAAATGAACTTCTTTTAATAACCTCATCTAAAGTTGTTCCAGTGCAAGTAATATGACCTAGTTTCCTTCCTGGACTGGTTAAACTTTTACCATAAAGATGTATTTTAGTAGAAGGAATAGAAAGTAATTTACTCATTCCCCTAATTCTATAGTTGCCCGAAAAATTTGGGGGACCTAAAATATTTTTCATAACTGTGGGTCTCAACAATTCAGGCTTAATTAAAGGTAAGTTTAGGATTGTTCTAATATGTTGCTCAAACTGAGATATTGAACAACCCTCAATGCTATAGTGGCCAGAATTATGTGGTCTAGGAGCGATTTCATTTATAAAAATATCGTCTTTATTGGAAACAAACATTTCTATACCAAAAATCCCAATATCATTCAAACAAGCAACTACATTTTTTGCAATAATCTCAGCATCTTTATAGATTTTTGGAGAAATGTTAGCAGGAACTAATGTAGTATCTAACACATTGTTTTTATGAATATTCTCTGCTATAGGAAAAGTTTCTATTTGTCCTTTTTTATTCCTTGCAACCATTATTGAGATTTCTGTTTTAAAATCGATGTATTTCTCAGCGAAAATCTCGCGATTATCAAATGAATTGTAAGCTATTGGTATATCCTCTTTGCACTTGATAAGATAATTGCCTCTTCCATCATAGGAATCTTCAGAAGCCTTTAACATTAATGGGTATTCAAACTTCTCTGCTATAAATGACAAATCATTAATGGAAGTAATTTTTTTAAATTCCGGTACAGGTAATTTATTTTCTTGGAGGAATTTTTTTTGTCTATATTTATTTTGAATTAGATAAAGAGAGTGGGGAGAGGGAAATATTGGATATTTCTTTGATTCAAGGTTTTTTAGGGCTTCTGAGTTTGCTAATTCTATTTCATAGGTAATCACATCTGAGTATTTTGCTAGCTCTCTAATTTTATCCTCATTTTTAAAGTCTGCTACTATCAATTTATCGCATACAGTCGATGCCGGACAATTTTTAGTGGGATCTAATATGACTACTTTAAGAGACATTCGTTTAGCTTCTTGTGCTATCATTTTTCCTATTTGTCCACCTCCAATTATTCCTATTTTGAGAGGATGATGTAAGGATATTTCATCTAGTAAAGTTGACATATAGCAATACTCTTGTTTGCAAAGACGTGTTAAAAACTTATCAAAATAGTATATTTACAACAACAATGCTTCAACAACGGAAATATAATATGATAATACTTATGA
>JAICEO010000012.1 GCA_025924135.1 Nitrososphaeraceae archaeon
AAAAGAGAATTTATAATCAGAAAAACAGGAATGGCACCAGCTATATATGATAAAGGAACTCATTATGTAACCAATCAGAGACTTACCCTAGAATTACTTCATGAATTAGCTGAACCAGAAGATGTTCTAGAGATTACTGGTGATTTTACTGGTAATTTATCAGGTGTAGGTGCATCACATGATTATAGTGGTAATCCATCAGGAGTAGGTGCTTTACATTCTAGAAGTAGATTCGAGAGATCTTATCCTAGTAAAAAAAATGTAGATATTAATTTGGAAAGTTCTTCAAAAACATCTCTACAAGATAATATAGATAAGCTACGTGAAATTAGAATAGCTTTTAGAGGTTTGCAGACATTATATGACACTTACTTGCCTAAAATAGATCCTGAGTTAATTAATGATTTATTATCAAGGCAATATAACGATCCTGAGAGTGAACCCTTTTACATGGTTGAAATGTTTACAAAGGATAGAACAGATGAAGAAGCAAAAAGAGAATTTATAATCAGAAAAACAGGAATGGCACCAGCTATATATGATAAAGGAACTCATTATGTAACCAATCAGAGACTTACCCTAGAATTACTTCATGAATTAGCTGAACCAGAAGATGTAATAAAAATTACTGGTGATTTTACTGGTAATTTATCAGGTGTAGGTGCATCACATTCAAGGAGAGAGGCAATAGGAGAATGATCATGAGGCTTAAATCAATGAATTAGATAATGATTCGACCCAAGAGAATAATAAGAAAAATAATGATAAGTTAAGTCTATTATTTTATTAAGGATAATATTTTACTAATTATTTTTTCATGATCCGCATCAACCTCAGTGGTTACTAAAAGGAGATGATCATTTTCCAAAGGAATAGTGATACGTTTTATTTTTTCATATGCAGCCATAGCATATTGTCCTTTTCCAATCTTTGAGGAAAGAGAATTGCGCAAAGACCATCGGGCTAAAGCCTGGATATTGGATCTTTTAGTTTCTTCCGGAGACAATAAATTTGTAATTCCTTCTCTTTGACCACCGTATTTGATCTCACCGGAGTCATCACATACAGCTGCAAATCTCACTTTCTGATCCAGATCCATAATCTCCTTAGTTAAAGAATTATAATCCATAAGTGAGAATAATAGGACTAATCTTATAAGCTTTGTTTAATTTATCACATAATTTACAGATTTATCGCTTATAGTAGAAATAGATCCTCAATTATGTAAATTAAAATGTGATCAAGAATAAAGATTTGATAATAAAATAAAAATTATTTCTTGACGTTATTATTTTTTCTTGCATTTAAAATCATCTTTATCTAAAGGATGAGGAGAGTTAACCTTTTCATCGAATTTCCAATTATTAGCATACTTAACAGATTCTAATTCACATGCAGATATTTTTGTTATAATTTCATCTACATTGGGGGACATGAGTGTACCCTTAAATGTTGCGTGGCCTAAGCCAAGCGCATGTCCGATTTCATGTTTCGCAACATGTTCCAAAGTACGTTTATCTAATGTGTAACCGTATGATTTTTTTGAGATTGATATATCTACTTGATTAATAAATCCTAAATGATCGAAAAACGTTACAGTTTTTCCAACTTTTTTTCCTTTACCCTTTTTAAAGTCAATTTCAACATCGGCGTCAGAACCATCTTTTACATATTTGAATTCAATACCGCCAAGGGCTTTTTCCCAATCATTAATAGCTAGTTTGACAATTTTTGCCAAATCTGATCCACCATCGTTAATAGAAAATGTTAAGATCCCGTCGTCTAATGAATCACCCCACGCACAACACAATTCAATCTTTTTCTTTGAAGAATCTCCTTTTTTTGCAAATGCCAAATTGGAGTCAAATATTAGTAATGCAGTCAGAAGGAGGATGATTGAAGCAGTTGAAATAACAAAAAGTCTCATCTTAATAAATCACGTTGTTTAAAGAATAAGAAAGAACAATGTGAAGTAGTCTGAATTTATTTCTTTCTTTATTAAAATTTTGAGTATGAATACATGTAGAATGATCAAATTTATCTTTCCTAACTAAAACATTCCTTATACAATGTAGCATATCAATATTATTAAACTAGTAATATTTATCGAATTTACTTGCATATTCTCTAAATTTGTTCTAAATTAAATTATAAGATAATAAAAAGAAACTATCTACTATAAGATTTATAGCTTGTTAAGTTCGTATATCCATGCTTCCATTATAATGAAAAAATAATTCTTTCGATATTTAAATAACAATTTATGATTTTTTTACATGTAAAAAAATAGTAATTACCATAATAAAAAGTCAAAAAATAGGATTACAGATATTTCTATGTATTATCTTTGTATATTTGACTTTACCATTTTTTCTTCTTTTTTTCTTTTTCTTTTTTGTTATTAGAATAATCCAAGTTTGATTTACTGGCAAAATTGAAATTATAGGCTAGGTATATGAAAAGACCAGTAATAATAATTAGTAACGCATAATATGAAATCGTCTCACTATTTACATATGTTCCATACACCATGACTGCTACACCAATAAGCATAATTGTCAGTCCTATTTTAAGAGGTTTTGAAAAATTTTTCAATATTTTCATTAACTTGCTCACTTATTTATTTATAGACGATGGGTAATTGCAATTCGACTCATAGTATTGTTAACCCAAACTAAGGGTTAAAATAATATTATATCTTTATGATAATCTCAAGTTTTTTTCTAGTAAGACTTCCAGAATAGATTTTAAAAAAATAAGAAAATTGGAATTTAAATTAACTCCCGACTCGATGATAATCAATAAGTATAGTAATTGTAAAAATTTAATTAAAAATAATGGTCATGTTTTCTTACTAAGAGATCAAGAGATCCATCTACCAAATAATCTAAAGTAATAGATACATATTAGTTCAATTGTAATTTATGATTTTAAGACAACTAAAATAATAATCTAAGTAAATCAATTTCAATTTTTTTTTAAATTTAAATTACAGTTATTTCAAAATTGATAGATGATATTTGCTTTTTGTTATACGATTAATATAAGTTTCGATTGAATTTAATAAATCATCATATTCCTCTTTATTTTTTGCTATTTCGTTTTGAGAGTTCTTAAGATATGATTCAATGTATCGGAGTTCTTCATGATAATTTGCATATTTTTTTTTAAGTTCATTTAATTTAGAAATAATATGCATATTCTTGTTATTATTCAATTTTTCAATTTCACTATTCAATTTTTCCTCCTTTTCTTTATAATCTGGTAATGAATTTAATATATTATCAAAATATGTTTCTATTTTCTCTGATTCTTTTAGTATAATTTTACCTTTACTTATTGCATTTTTAACTTCTTTTATTAAATCCAAATAAGTTTGGAAATCTTCAAATATTTTCCATGGTTGTTCGGTCATTAAGTCAATTCTTTGAACCACCAATCGATTTAATCCGTAAGAATATTTATTCATAGCTCGGCTCACCCTGCTAAACGCATTAATTAATTCTTTATGAAGCTTATCCTTTTCAAGCTCTAAAACTTGTATTTTTTTTACTACATCTTTTGATTCAACATATTTTTTAGACTCGGTTAAATCATTTATTTCTGCATTCAATTTTTTGATTTTAAGTTTTAAATCATCTAATTGAAATTGTTTTGTTTTAAATTTCTCTTCTTCCACTTTAATCAATTCATTTTTATGTATGAGGGCATCTATATTGTCAAAACAATTTTGAAGAGGTTGCCTTTCATTTTCAAAATTATCGATCTCATATTTGCATTGCATTGATAATGAAGAAATATTTTCAAATTCTGTTTTAAGTTTATCAGCATATTTACTTATAAAAAAATTGAATACCTTTTTGTGGGATTTGCTAACTTCTGAAAATCTATTAACCATCGAATCCAATCTTTCATGTAATTTAATAACATAGTTAAGAGTTGTAGGAGGAGGAATATTTGAAGAAAGTTCTTTTCTTATTGAATTGATTACCATTTTTTTTGAATTTACTACTACTGATTCAAAGCTAGTTTCATGAACAGCTATCCTGGTAGATTCTAAATCTGAAATTATAGATTCGATGTTTTCGATAGGTTTTTGGGTTAAATGTCTTATCTTATCAATTCTTTCTGTTAGAATTTTAGTTTGGCTTTGATCAATTTTTTTAACTATATCCTTTGCTTCAACTATTGAAATGGTTGTTCTATCTTTAGTTTCTATAGTTTTTATCACGTCTATTTTATTTTGATAGTTTCGGTTTCTGTTCTCTTTTTCAGATTTCTTTTTAAATATATTGAAAAAAGGCGCCAACAATTAATATGAGAACAACAATAAGAAAAATCTTTTTATTTATAAAAAACTCAACGACCGTTATATTTTAGAGTTGACCTATAAAGAATCATACTCTGGTATACAAAAGAGAAATATACTTTTATAAGTAAATAATCTAGCAAGACATTTGTGAATATTGAGAAAAATAGAAATTCTGGTAATGGCATTTTATTTATTTTTATTTCTTTAGCAGT
Organism: Nitrososphaeraceae archaeon; assembly: GCA_025924135.1. GTDB lineage: Archaea > Thermoproteota > Nitrososphaeria > Nitrososphaerales > Nitrososphaeraceae > TH1177. Next base: position 4,525 of record JAICEO010000012.1, read on the forward strand.
TTTTTCAGCCACTATTATAAGTTATATTATAGACCAAAAAGTTGATAATTTTATTATCCATATTATAGTCTGGATACTTTGTTTTTTTGTTTATTTTCTTATCTTTAAAAGTAAAATAATACAATCCCTTCACATAATACGTAATAAAATACGAAAAAGTACTGGCTGGTCACCAATCATGAAATTGATAAACGGGCTGTGCTGGGCAGCTCCTTTCGGTTTAGGGGCATTAATTCCTTCTATTCATGAGTACTTAATTTTGGCAGGAATTGGTTTAGGAAATCTATCTACATTCATTATATTTATGGTAAATGATAAAATTAAAAATACGGATCAATTTATTGTAGGATTAATTTCTATAATCTCCATTGGCATAATTATTTTACTCTATAATTATGACATAATTGCCAAAGCCTCCGGTGATTTTTTAGCTAGAATATTAATAGCTGTTGCTTATGGAATAGGAGGAATATATTCATCAACAATGAAAACAGAATAAGAATTAAATTTAATATCTTTACTAATAAGTAGTAACTTCTAATAGAATATATGTATCTTGTTGTTGATAAATCTAGAAAATTGTTTTTATATTATAAAGTTAATAAATTATAAATCAATTGTATTTCTATTATTATTATCATCTCAGTTAAGTATGATATTAAAAGAAATGGCAAAGAGATTAAAATCCTTATCTTTCTCACAACTATTAATCTTTTTTCTTTTGAATTGATTTTTAATTCAGTGTAGAATAAAAAAAATTATTATGAATATTTCATAGATTGAAATTAATAAATCATTTTTATGTAATTTTAGTGAAATATTCAAAATAATGTAGTGGGGAGTAAAAAGTATTATAGTTAATAAAGATCAAATGATTCTTTATTTCTTTACATATCGCTCCATCGGATTCTCTAGTTTTATTTTAGGAGGTTTTCTGACCTTAAATAAGTACCAATATCTAGTAACGTATTTATAGTTACTTTTCCTTTTTGCATGATCTTAGTTGTATGAAATCTTGCCCTACCAATTCCTAACAATTCCTTAGATTTATTTAATATCAAAAGTAATGAATTTTCTTCAATATTCTCTGATGCGTAAAGAATAGAGCTACCAAATATATCTCTACCATAAAGAGTTAATTTTTCGCTATTATGATCTACAATAACATATAAAAAATTGTTGCTATGCTTCGCTACAATATCAAAAAAGGGTATTGAAGGAATAAATTTTTTTTTCTGAATGTTACCTATATACAATCCTCCATAACAACTGCAAGGGTAAAACATCAATTTTTTTAAATTAAAAGGAATAAGAAATATGGATTTAATATTATCTTCAGATTCTCTTAGTACAAATACTTTATCAATAAGATATTTAAAAATTCCCCATTTATTGAATTCTCTACGTATTGAAGTCGTTTCTTCTCTTGTTAACTCTCTTATCATTTCTTGATATTATTAACTCTAATCTTAGCTATGAAAAAACCTGCGGTATTGTGAATGTGAGGATAAAACCTTTTGGTAAATTTAATAGATTTATCCATAACTTTGCCTCCGAATTTTAATATAGAATTTACCCCACCATAATCAATTGACTCGATAGTAATATCAAATTTGTTTATAATAGAATCTATTATAAACTCATTTTCTTCAGGAGCAATCGAACATGTTGAATAAACCAACAATCCTCCTGGTTTAATTACATTTAGAGCCGATTCTATCAGTTGAGATTGCCGGATACTACAAAATTTTATGCTTTCCTTTGTATAGGTATTTTTTCTAAAAGGATCTTTCTGCATTATTCCATCACAAGAACAAGGGGCATCAAGTAACACTTTTTCAAATTTAAAATCATAATTGACTATTTTTTCTCCCTTCATATTCCATAAGACAGTGTTAATGACTCCACATCTGGATAGATTAAACATCATTTTTCTTAACCTTTTTCTCTCTGATTCGAGTGCAAGAATTATCCCTTTATTATTCATTTTTTGAGCTATGAAGGATGTTTTACCCCCCGGTGAAGATGCTATATCCAAAACCATATCATTTTCTTTAATATCTAAGGATTCTACAGCAAGACAGGAACTAAGATCTTGAATGTAATAATATCCTGACAAATACTCTAATGTAGCGCCGATTGGATACTTTGCTTCCTTAATAAGAAAAACTTCAGGTAGTAGCGTTTTCTCCAGTCTAAAATCTTTTTCCAATAATTTTTGTTTCAGGGTTTCAATATCAATTTTTAATGTATTTATACGAATATATTGATTCATAACTTTATTATGGATATAATCAAGAAATTTTTCAGTCTCTGGAACAATAGTAAGGTATCTTGCAATCATCCATTCCTTAAAATTATATTTAATTGCTAATTCTTGAGATTTATCAGATTTAGGAAGAATAATACAAGACATTAATTTGAATGATAAAGAGTAAATATTTTAATCTTAATCTACAATAATATGATTTAAAGGTTTTTACAATTAACTAATACGTTTATTATTTACTAAAATAGTAATTTGTTATTTTCCAATAATAAGAATAATTGAAAAACTTGTAATACTATAATTTAAGTAAAGACTAAGCAATAATTCTCTGTATTTAATTAGTAGTCATTAGAGGCATTGTAATCTTTAGCTATATGTCATAACTAAAATTAATAGTTGGTCGTATTAATCTTTTAGTACAATCTGGAATGTTTGGTCATCGTTGTGTTACCATATTATATTATACTATTAAAAGTTTGATTTATTGCCTATGTATAATATAATCTGTTATTGAATGTAATCTAATAATCGGAACTTTAATTGTTGCATTCCTTTCTTTATAAAGTATAGTTTTATTTTCACAATTAGATTATTATATTTATGACTTAAACTCAAATGTATTTCAGATTGGTCATTTAATATAATTATTATTATTCGTATTCGAGGTAAGACATTAACAAAAAATTTTATAGATAAGTACTACTTGGTAATTGCCCTATATAGATCAATCGCTAAACAATACCTGGTGAAGTATAAACCAAAAACTGCCTTCTATTTTTATGATGATGATCAACTCTTCAGAGAATTGATTGTACGGTTGTTTAAAGGCGGTAACAAATAATGATTAAAAAGCTAATTTTTCAATAATTTTAAACAAACATCTTGAATCTACTTATGAATATTACATAGCTTCTTTCAGTCTCTCAACCATTATATACAATTAAAAGAAATCGATACAATAGAGTTATTTATTCAAATAAAAATCTATTAATATTTATACCATAAATTATGTAATAGATGAAATTTGATTCAACACAAATACTAGTTCGAATTGGCAAAAAAAAAGTTTCTGATTTTATTGAACCTGCCAATATAATTAATTCCAATGAAAGTATCTCTAAAATCCTAGGGAACCTTATAAAAATGAATAATTATGGAGTGTATTTTAAAAATGGAAATAAAATAACAACGATTAATTTAAGAGATATTCTTTCCGCTAGAGATGTACATTCCCAAAAATTAAACTCTATTGCAAAAATTACTCCTACAGTTGAGGAAGATAGCAATATTGGAAGAGCTGCAGGTCTCATGAGTCTCTATAGACTTCGGTCGCTTCCAGTAATTGAGGATGGAGAAATAATTGGACAAATCACTACAAAATCGATTGTTAAATCAATGGAACATACAGATATTCAGAACAAAGCTACTAAAATAATGACGGCAAATCCAATTAGCATACATGAAAATGACTTAACACTAACTGCTAAAAACCTTATGATAAGACATAGGATTGATCATATACCTATTGTAGAAGAGAAATTGAAAGGTATTGTAACTTCATTCGATATTGCAAATATACTACTTACAGCAGATAATTTGGATAATGTATATCGAGGTCTTACAGACCATAGTAGACCTCTTGAATTTCCTGCTAAAGGTATTGCGGAAAGTAATGCTACAACATCTAGTGTAGACGATTCTATTGCTAATGTTATTCAATTGCTTAACTCTAATAATTCAACTTATTCCATCGTTACATTAGGCAATGAAATTCAGGGGATAATAACCCATAGAGATGTAATTACATTACTTGGAGAAAAGGTTGAAGATGACGTCCCGTCCTATATCATTGGGTTACCAGACGATCCATTTGCTTCTGAGTTAGCAAAAACAAAGTTCAATACACTTGTAAAGTTTCTAAAAAAAACAATGCCAGATTTGGAAGAAGCGAGATGTAAAATAAAATTATCATCTGTCAGAGGTAAAATTAAAAAATACGAAATTGAAGTTAGGATATTCACACCAACCAATAGATATAGTTACACTAACGAGGGTTCAGACCTCGCTACAATATTTGACCTCATGAAGGGTAGTTTAAAAAATAAATTAACACAAAAAAATCAAAAACACTAAAATAATGAAAAAAGGGAGAAACTTGATTAATATTTTTACTTTTTTATACTTAGTTTATTCACTGCATTGACCTTTTCCCATACCTCTATTTTCCACTATAATGATGTAAAAGAAAAGGAAAACTTATATAGAATATGAAAAAGATAGGCATATTTAATAGAGTGTTTCTCGTATAAAATGTAATGGATTTTTCTTCTACAGGATCTATAATGTATTGTAGAACATGTCAAAAATATATGGTTATGAATGTTGATGAAAAAAATCCAAAGAGTTACAAATGCTCTCGATGCCAGTTTGAACTTCTTCCGGTTCTAGATAATTAGAATAAAAATTAATTTCTTTTTATTTTTCATTTGATTTAGATAGCAGAAATTTATATAATATAAGGAAATTGTAAGTTTCGATTTCATTTGTATTAGACTCCAATAGATTTTTGCCAATACATTTTATGAGATAAAAAATAATTGAGATTCATTAATTATAAGATATTATGAATAAAGTCATAGTTATGGCCATTGTGAAAACCCATACTACTTTATTCCAATTAAAAATTTTTAGTCCATCTAATACTCCAAATGGTAATAAATTAAACATAGATATCCATGCGTTAAAACTTGCTCCAATACTAAAATAAAGTAAATATGGATATAAATAATAAAGCAAAAGAAAAAAAAATCCCATTACTAAATTAGTCATCGGTCCTATTAAAGCAACTTTTCCAAGCTTTTCTTTATCTGAGATACCAACAATGACTGCTCCTGGTGCAATAAATTTAAAGGGAATGAATGGAATAGCAGATATTGCAGTTACAATTAAACCATAGACTTCTGCTCTAAACTCAGCCCAACTTCCATAAAAATTAGCTAAAAATTTATGGGCCAGCTCATGAAAGAGAAATGCTATTATAAAAATAACCAAAAATTCAAAGGAGATATAACGGTAATTATTGAGTGACATTCCTACTAATAATACCAAAAAGGTTGCGACAAGTAGGTGTTTTATTTCTGTTAGAGAGAATCGAATATTGATAGTTTTACTAAAATCATGAAGAAAACCATTTCTACTGAAATTATCATGGAATAGATTCTTTTTTCTTTTTTCCGAAAATCTATCAATAGCACTACAGGAATGACTAATTGGAAGACGATGATCGGTACAAAAAAATTCTTTACAATAATTACATTTAAAAAGAAAATCTGAACTATTACATAGATGACATTTCATAAATCATAATCTAAAAAGAAAGATATATGATTGCCTATTATAACTAAAGAATGATTTTACACAAGTAAAATTCTTAAAATCTCACTAAAAAATATTAAATGGATAAAAAATTAGTATCGCTTATTTCCTTCGAAAACGATAATATATCATCTGTTTGCATTGCAACAATGCATGAACGGAATGTTTCCGGATATATCCATCTATTGATATTTTTTCACTATAATAACCTTATTTTTATATTAGTATAGTAAAATAGCTTACTCAGGTTTAAAAATAGTCTTCAAAAATCGAAACCTTTTATAATCATCAACCAAAATTTTAGATAAATGTGTAGTTATATCTGATAAACTTAATACACTAACAATTTGTTGATCTTCTTCTAATACTGGCAACCGTTTAATTTTGTAACTTGTCATTTTCTGTGCAGCAGTTTCAATCGAATCATATGACATTATTGTAATCACTGGGGAAGACATTATTTTATCTACTTTTACTTTATTGGGCAAAGTATTTGTGACACAAACCTTTTTTATAATATCTCTTTCTGTGATTATTCCAATTGGCGAATTTGAAGGGTCTATTACAAGTACTGAACCTACTTTATTTTTTACCATCAAATTACAAATATCTAATGCAGTTATCTCAGAATTTGATTGTATACTAACTACATTTTTTTTAGACATTAATTCACTAACTGCACTCATAATTTTATTGTCATCTAGTTACTTTTGTAGTTAACTAATATATTATAAGAGCTTCAGCCTAATAATATTTATAGATACCTTATTTTTCTCATTTAGAAATTAGAACAATAAAAATACAAATATAAAAAAAAGAGTTGTTACATCTTGACAAGGATTAATGCTGCGGTAAATTTCTTTTACATATATTTAAAATACTGTTAAACTTTTTCTTTCTTGTATTCACAAGTTAAGTATTATTTCATATACTATTTCTATTTATTTCTGTAACATCAAATGTCATATTAAAATTTGAGAAATATTCTAATCCAAATATGGTTCGGTTCATTATTATTTATTTTATTAAATTCAATTTGTGGTTGAAAACAGCCATTAGGTTGAAGTTAGTCATTCGCCAACTAATACTTTTGAGAGGATTTCATAATTTTTACTCCAAGTCATGTATATATTTAGTAAAGTTGAGAATAACGTTATAGTCAAGACCTTAATTTCGTGGACTAGTACTACAGTTTGAAACTTTAACTAAATTTATCAAAATCATATGTTACTAAAGATTTGTAATATAATTTAGGTGCTCATTGTAAAATATATGTATAAGCAGTTTAGACCGAAACCAGATCGAAATCATGAACTAATAACTAAACCTAATCAAATTGCCTCTAGTTAAACCAAATAGATAACGTTTCAATCATAAGAAATAGCTTTTAGGAAGTTTGGTTAACCATTAATCCAGTTTCTACTATTTGTCCAATTTGTTCTAATTGATAAATCTTCATTGGAGCATTAACTATAGTATTTATAAGTGTACTTCCTCGTGGAAGATTCTCTAATGCGTTAACGGAAAGTGTTTTTTCTTCATTCTGTAGAGATTCTATTGCTATTGCAGTCTCATTTGTTATTTGAGACTGATTATTTATGAGTAAGGTTTTGAAATTATCAGAAATATCAGTTAGTTTAAGAATATTCCCTTCCTGGGCTATAACATTAAAATACGAACCCATTGATATTATAGCAACTGCAGTAAGAACAATAGAAAGGTATAAGTGGTGAACCTCTTTATCAATTGCTTTAGCCATATCTAATAGAAGTATTTAATACTATATATATACATAAATGAATTCTATAATTATTCTAGATATTTTATACTCTAATTTAGTTCGTTATATTTCTTTGATATAATTAAAAAAAACTAATATTTTTATATTACTATTCCACATTTTTACAGAAATTTTATCTTAGGTCACTTTTTACACAATATACTAGTTAGAAACAGATATACTCTTAATTCTTAACAAAATGAAATAAAAATAATCTTTTCTATCTTTCAATATCTATTTTGTGTCATAGAAGCACAGTTTTTAGTATGATATTCTTTCAAAGATATCCTTATATTAAATGTTGAGTATAATTCACTATGCAGATAAATACTTTAGTTATTTTTTTGTTAATTAGCATCATTACTCCTGTATTTATTGGGACCCAAGTTTTTTCTCAACAAGAAGATAATAAGAATCTGGAAAATTGGCAATTGGATTCTCTTCTCTTTGAAAAAACATCAAAAAATGGGGATTTGCTAGTACAAGTGAAATCTTCACTAACCCATGACCGCTATAATTTTCCTTTAGAAATTGTCTTCTTAAATTCCACTCTACCGACTCATACTGCTCAATCGGTACCTAATCTAGAATCAAATAATACTGGTGATACTTTCAGTTCAACAGGTCTCTCTGTTCCTTCTTCGTTAGAAAGGGTCGTTCCTATAGAAAGTTATGATATTATTATATATGATGCAAATGGTAATGAATTATGGAAAAAAATTGCACAATCTGCAACTGAAGGAAGAGCAACACAGAATGTAGAATTTGGAGATTATGATGGTAAGTTGACTATTGTGATAGATAAAATAAAACAAAGTCAGAGTTCTAATAATATTCTTAATACCGATCTTCCTTCAAGAATTGAAAATGCAGACAACAGATCTGGTGTTGATCAGTCATCAAGAAGTGACTCGGTAAACTTTACATCTTCCCTTACAAAAGCTTAGCTTTCATATTGTATAAATGCCTACATATTTTTTGATTTTAATCGTTCGCAGATTGTTATCCTTATCAAAATCTCCAAGATGTTTAAGAAATTTGGCAGATTAAATCAAAAAAAGATTTTTTATTCCTTTAACTATATATTCGACAGCAATTGCAGCTATTATAACCGCAAATACTCTAGATACTATCATAGAGCCTCTATTACCAAGAACTTTGTAAATTGGATTAACCATTCGTAAAATAACATATGTAATTGCCATCACTATTATAATAGAAGAAAAAGTTATCAGAAATCCTGAAGTTTGATATGATATTATTACAGCTGTAATTGACCCTGGTCCTGCCAATAAGGGGAATGCGATAGGAACTACTCCTACTTCTTCTTTTACGCTACCTGCAAATCTCCATTCTCCGTATGTCAATAATTCTATAGCAATTATAAATAATAAAGTTCCTCCAGCAATCATAAAGCTAAAGATAGTTATCCCAAATAGTTGCAAAATCTGTGTTCCTGCTACCCCAAACAGAAGTAATAATGCTGCTGCTGTAAGTATAGCAGTTTTGGATACAGTTTTGTGTTCCGCTTTTTCTAATTTTTTTGTAAATGCTATGAACAATGGTATGTTTCCTATAGGATCAATTACAACGAACAATGCAATAATAGAGGTAATTATATCAGTTTGAAACGTAGTAGGCACCTTAATTAAATCGTTAAGAGTTTGGAAAATAGATATCAAAAGTTCGTCATACATTTAGACAAACAATAATTAGATTAGAATAATAAGTTAATGTAACTATAAAAACTACAGTAATCGTTTCAGCATATATTTAGGGCGAAAAGGGAGAACAGAGTAGTGGGTAAGATATCACTAATTTTTTATCAGATTTGAATTTCAGTAATTGTATAAATATACTAGAAATTTGGCAAGATAATTCAATTTAATATCATAATACTAGAATACATAACCTATGTTTATAATAAATCAAATATAAAAGAAAACACCTCATAAACAAAGAATGAAATAATTATTTTAAATAGAACAGTATATTATTATTATTAATATATGATGCAAAATTCGAGCGACAATACTGAATATAATATATGTATATATTGTCATGAAAAAGATGGAAATAAGCTATTAAAAAACACTTTTAAAAATAAAATTGTTTGCAAAAGTTGTTACGATATTGTAATTGAGATGACGAAACCTTATAGAAGCAATAGTTATAATTATTAACACAGTCTTTACATTTTTGTCCTCCTTTAAATTTGTAAAATCTCTTAACAATTTTATATATCGAAACTAGTATTAATGTGCTAATATTTAGGAAAGATTTAAAATAAAATTACCTTTATATTTTACCTTTATTACAATTAGTTAGACTTAACTAAACAGTAGTTCAGTATTAATTATCTATAATAAAATTATTAAACCGCAGTGGATACATTATAATGATATTATGCATATGCTTTATGTCACAAATACTTTAAAAATTATTTTCTTTAATACTCACTCTATCATTCACTCTAAAAAAGTAAAGATCTAAAATTGCAGAAGTGGAATTTTCTCTTACCTATTACTAATTATTGCAACACCATTTCCTTAGGAAATCAATTGTAGATTTCGTGTCTCTAAAGATTTGAGTTTCTTTTGATAAAATGTTATTAAAATCAGATGAAATATCAAGTGGTGTATTGTTAAGTGTTAAAATGCATCTTATACCTGCTCTATTGGCGGCTTCAACTCCTAAAGGCGCATTTTCTACTACTAGACATTCGGATGGTTTTATATTCATTTTTTGTAATGCTACAACAAATGGAGCAGAATTAGGTTTTCCAACATCTACATCCTCTCCTGAAACTACAACATCAAAATTCTTTAAGCCAATCATTTTATCGATGGTTAATTCTATTTCTTTCTTTGCTGCACCAGTAACAATTGCTTTTAGGCATTTACATTCATTTAGCACTTCGATAAGATCACGAACTCCTTCAATCAGGTGAGTATCTTCAATTTCCTTAAATAGCTGTTTTTTTCGTTCACTTATCTTTTCTATTAATCCCTGATCTAGTTCTTTATTTATATTATACTGTTTAAATATCTCCTTTACCAAGTTATCTGAGGGCATACCCTCTAATTGATAAACGATTTTTTTGTCTATTTCATAGTTAGTTTCCTCTTTTATTGCACTTTTCATTGCTTCAGCATGAAATGGCATGGCATCTATTAACACCCCATCCATATCAAATATTATTCCCTTCATATTGTTAATAAAAGGAGGATGAATACATGATATATTAAAATTAATAAGACAGTTTGTTTATGTCAATGCGTAATGATACAAAATTCTGTGGTTATCATCCAGCCAAAATAAAAATTTTTCAAAGTAGAATCTCGAAGAACATCCAAAGAATTTTAAATATATCTACGATAAACCTATGCTTTTCCAATTCAAGTTTATCTTTATTAAAAATCTAACTCTTCATTTGCTAAAATAAGACTTCAAGGATGTTTTGTGGTTATGTTGAATTGTTTCTTTATGCAATTCTTATTCAAAGACTAGGACATGGAGTTACAATGTCATATTTTGTTTAGATAAATAACACATAACCAATAAAATATATTAATTCGTTCTTAGAACAAAATACGATGAGACCCTCATTATCTCCTAATAGAATTAATTATTTGAAATTTTTGTATTTTATTACAATTATTCTGGCTTTATCATCTTTTTTTATATTTGCTTATATTATATCTCTAGCTGATGCTCAAAAAACTAGTAATTCAACAAAATTAGATACATTGTTCGAGACAGCCAATACTTTGTTTAACCAAAAAAAATATGCTGAAGCAATCCCGTACTATGACAAAATCCTAACGAGAAATGCATCAGAGATTGATGCTCTCAATCACAAAGGTATTTCTCTTTGGGCGTTGCACAAATATAAAGAAGCACTCTTGTATTTTGACCAAATTCTTGAAATAAATTCATCCAATGTAAAGGCTTTAAATAACAAAGGCCTTGCTTTATTGGGATTGCAAAAAAATGATGAGGCGATACGATATTTTGACCAAATACTTAAATTGAATCCTTCTGATGTTTATGCGCTAATTAACAAAGGCGGCGCATTATTGACATTGGAAAAAAATGAGGAGGCAATTCAGTATTTTGATAGAGTTTTATTTATGAATGCCTCAGATGTTTATGCAATAAATAACAAAGCAGAAGCTTTAGCTGAAATGGGAAAGAATGAAGAAGCACTTTCAGTTATAAAAAAAGAAGCTATAGATAATCCTAATGATGAAAATTTGCAAAGTACTATGGCTTTTATACTCGCTAATATGGGCAAGGACGATGAAGCCAGAGTCTATTACGAAAACGCCTTAAAAATTAATCCTAATTTGACTGAAATATTATATGAAAAAGAATTAGATGAATTCAACAGGGTCATGGGTAATAAAACAGCGTAACAATAAGTATAAAATTTATTCAGTTTCTTTATTTTTATATTATCTATATCTTGGATTCAAAAATATCTTTTTTATCCTTTGCAAACTGTTTCTTCTATAAAACTTGCCTTTGAACAAGTCTATTGTAATAAAAGTTATTGCAACATTCATACCTACAGCTCCGAGTGTTAAGTATAGAACCTTGCTACAACTTTGCAAATGAAAATAAACTTTTCATGTATCAAATATGGAGTCGAGTTACCAAAGTTAAAGATGAATCAAGCTATATGAATATCTATTCATTATTTTATTTATAAAAAATAAAGGTTAACCTGAAATATTGGAAAAAGAAGAAAGAATATTGGCAGATATAAAATTTTGAAAGTATATCACTATATCTAATTCAATTAGTCTATCCTGGGTTTAAATTTTTTTGCGGCTTCAACATCTGCTATTCCCATCGTTCCAGTATCAGCCATGTATAATATACCGAATACTAGTACTGTAATTGAAGCGCTGACAGCTAATGCTACTAATGTTGTATGCGGAACCTTCAAATTACTTTGAATGTGGGCTTTCAAAGTTCTGACTATCTTTAGAAACATGTTACTTAAAATTGATAGGTCTTTTCAAATATATATGCATACTAGTTAATTTTTCTATAATTTACAACCCGAAAATAGTTCCCATAATAAATTCAATTCTTATTCTTCTATCACAAGTTATAACTGGAAAAAATCTGATTCTTAGGAAATTATATCAAACAATCAAGAATAAAATCTAATTTTTCTTGAAATATTCAGAGTATAAAGAGATTTACTAACTCTTTAAGCTAAAAGTTACTGTGTACATTATAATTAATAAAACTAAAGTAACATATATTAGTTTTTTATTATTTAAAATCTTTTCATAAAAATTCTGGATAAACTAAATTTAACAAAGGATTGATAAAATATGAATAATCCTTCGTAATCTTTGTATGTTCTTCAATTTCAGAATTTATTACAAATTCAAATTCATCAATTTTTTTTAAACCTTCTAATAGCTAGCTAAATTCATGTTGGGATATCTTATCTATTATTTTTAAGTTAATCCGTTTTTTGTTGGTCCAATATTGTTACTGTTATTGAACTTCAAATAGAATCATTTATTCTTTGTCTTATTACGTAAATAGTCACTTAGGATTACCCTAATAGTTTCAGGGATAGTTTCAAGATATCTTTCTTTCCGTTCTTTCTCCAAACCTTCTACCATTTCTTTCGGTAATGATAATAACACACGTTTCATTGCCATGCTTATATCAATACATATCAATAGATATATTTATAGGCATTTGCTAGCACTATACCACATTGACTAGCAATAATTTTCATGCACTATCATTATTATATAAAATAGAATTCTAATGGTTGTTAGGAAATATAGAATTATCAGGGAGTCATCGTCGAAAAATAAAAAGCAGATTAAAAAAAAGCTTGAGAACTTTGAAAAGTTTTGTATTACCTCTTTTTGTTGAAAAAGGACAGATTTCCTTATTAAGTGTTAATAAATACAGTAACACTGAGAGTCATCCTTCCTGGTCGAACAATAAAAATACCCAAATAACTGCACAAATGAAAAGCCTTGGGCGGGATTTGATCCCGCGACCTTTTCCTTACCAAGGAAACGCTCTACCAGGCTGAGCTACCAAGGCATTAGAGAAGCGTATACGCTTCTTTTTATTGTAACTCTGAATCTAGCTGGGATAATATAAATGAAAGATTTGTTGTTGACTTTTTACATTTCTCCAAACTTTTGGGACAATTACCCTCAAAATCCATATTAATCGAATTGGGTATGTACAATTCAATTCGTCTTTGAGAAAAAAAAGATATAATAAAATTTTGAAAAAGCGAATTTAGCCTCATACTAGAACAGCCTTCTAGAATAGCGAATCATGTAGTATTCCTCATAAATACAAAAATTATTATAGTAACAAAATTAGTATCCTAGGAAGAAATATTGTGTATGTGTACTTACTTTAGACATTTAATATTTAGATATTTATGTTTTTTCCTGTGCAAGAATTTACTCGACTGGGCTAATTAACTTGGTCAATGTACTATAAGAATTATGTATAAAAAACATCCAATTTTATTATATAGAAAATGGATAAAAAACATTATTCTTTAATAAAGTTAGATTTCTTTACAATATAACATAACGAAATTAGAAAATCGTTCTTTTATAAAGGATATCAATTTATATTCAAAGAAATTTTCGATAAATATTGAATTATCTAATTTCTAGAAAACATATAAATAAAATAATTGTTTACTAACAAATTTCAATGGAAAGGAGCGGAGAACAACCAAAATCTGAAAAATTAAACCCAAAGAGTCCTTCATATTGCGACCAATGTCAGAAGGAATCCATCATTTTTGATAACTCTGCAAATGAGTTTGTTTGTTCTTCATGTGGATGTGTAATTAATAATGAATTACTCAATAATGAAAATATGCAAGGTTATATCGTCCAATCTGATTATAACGATAGAGCCAGAACAGGAATGCCTGAATCTTTAGCCGTTCATCACAAAGGTTTATCGACCCTAATAGGTATGGGCGATATCGATGCACGGGGTAAAGCTTTGCAACCAAAACAAAAAATGGAAATTCAACGACTAAGGACTTGGAATAGTCGTTCTCAACTCAATGACTCTGTATCTCGAAATCTAGAAAAAGCTTTAAAGTATTTAAATAATTTTGGAGATAAGCTTTCCGTAAATCATGCTGTTATTGAAAGTGCGGCCTATATTTATAGAAAAGCTGCCATCAAAAAATTAGCTAAAGGAAGGTCCACAATAGGGTTGGTGGGGGCATCTTTATATGCTGCTTGCCGAGAAGCGTCCACTCCGAAGACTATTTTAGACATTTCTGAAATTTGTAATATATCAAGTAAAGAGTTAATGGCTCACTATAAACTCATATTAAACGAATTAGAGCTTAATATTCCTGCTACCAAAGGCCCGGATTATGTTACTATTATTTGTAATAGGCTAAAATTAAGTGAAAAAACTAAAAGAGAAGCATTACAAATATTTTCAAAGGTTGAGCAAAAAGGTATTTCAATCGGTAAAAACCCTAGAGCAATAGCAGGTGCAGTAATATATTTAGCATCGCAAGCATGTGATGAATTTATCAGACAAGTAGAAATTTGTCAAGTCGCTGATATTTCTACTGTTTCTTTAAGAAAAAGATGTAAAGAAATTAAGGCTTTAACTGAAATGGATAATCTAGTTAATATATAAAACTTGACTATTTATTTACATTAAATAACTTCATCGAAGTCATTGGAAATGATGGAAAAAAAATTATAGTTTTTTTCCTGCCAAATACCAATTCTCCTTTGGATTTTCATCAAATACAACAATTACATGTTCTGGTTTTGTTTTTAGAATTTCTACGGCAGATGCTGTTATTTTTTCTACAAATAATTTTTTTTGTTCATCGGATCTACCCGGATAAAGGGACACAGTAATTAGAGGCATTTAATATTTTTTAATATAACCAATAAATAAATCTATTAATTATCTTTTTATTTTTTATAAATTACTTCTTTGATTGTACCAATATAATAAAATATTTTATTTATTGTAATTTTAATTTTACATGTTTTTATATATTGTTATATCATTTCTAGTGATACTATCTTTCTTTGAATAGGAAATTGTAAAGAAGAAACAATAGAAAGAAAAACGATTCTCAATTTATTATTCAATTTCAAGTTATTTACATAATAATGTCTATAACAAATACATTATTAATGAAAACTGAATCTTTATCCTTATATATTTGTAGAAAATAGCTTTTAATAGCGAATGCTTAGCGTACACGAATGGAAAAGATGGTTCTTATACCAACTGATTGGTGAAGGAGTACATAATGCTATATACCATGAGCATCTCGTAAGAGACCTTGGAAAACATTACGATAGTAACTTGGACAGAGCTTTAAGAGATTTAATTGATGATGGAATAATAATGTTAATTGAATCGAGGAAAAATAAAAAGTATATTGTAAATTTTGAAAGCCTTTCGGAGGCAGAAATGCTAATGAGTTTCAATAAAAGCACAAAAGTTCAAAGAAGTAATAAAATTCATGACCATAACAATGTCAATTATATGACTTCCACAAAGGAAAAAAGGTTTGTTCAACCTTATCTTCCTGAACCTAGTGGATATGTTTACTGGTTTGATAATGAGGAAAACAGAAAATTTAAAAAACAAAGTGTCTATCGAATATACTTTAAAGAAACAGATAAGACCAATTTTGCTGCACAATTAATAACAAAGACAATAGGAAGTTCAAAAATAATATACATGGGTTCTATAAATGATCCTAATTCATATATATCTAGATTATGGCGAGCAGTTTTATCCGTTTCAGAGGAGAATAATGAAGGAACATTTATTCTTCAAGACATACAAGACAAGGATAGGATGGCATGTGGAAATAATAGACAAAGAGGAAAAATTGCATTATCTATTTTCAAGAAATTGGGCTACATCCAACAATCGGAATTTAAGGGTAATTCAATTCGTTTCAAAGTAAGTGGTAGAAAACCATATTCAATAACTCTAGATGAGATTTTTAATTTAAAAACTAAATAATTATATGTATTTGTTGAAGAGAATTTTGTTGAAACATTTTATATAATATTATTGTCTAAATTATAATAACTAACCTAGGTTTAAATGTAACCATTTCATTATTTTATTCTCTTTATAATTTAGAAAGTTCATTTTTATTTGATAAATATTGTACTGCTAGAAATCGTGGTATGTATATGTATGTTAGTAATTATTCATTAATAATTATAGGAGATATATTCAAAAAAAATCAAGCAATTAAAGAAAAATCACTATCCTTTTTTATTGGACCAAGTGAAAAATGAGCATTCAATGTATCAGAGGAAATGACTAACTGACTTAAAACATATAATAATATTAAAAATGCTACTATTATGATTACCAAAATTACAATTCTATATTTTATATCTTGAGGTTTATTTTTGTTTGTAGATATAGCTTGTTTTTGTTGCTGTAGTTTAGTAGGTTGTATTGCCACTTTTTTTTCTAATTCTTCTTTTCTTTTCTTGGATTGTTTAATATTTAGAATTGGGATTCTTTTAAGGATAGAACCATTTATTTTTGACTTTTGGATCTCGTACAGTATTGGCTCTTCATCTTGATCTGATTTTATATTAAATAGATCAAGCGCTTTAGAGTAGTCATCAAATTCTTCCACCGAAGATGAGGATTCTACTTCCCATGATTTTATATTTTCTATTGAAGAGTCTGTTTCGTGATCTGAGGACATTAATTATAATAGTATTGAGATATTATTTAATAATTTACTTGTAATAATAAAATAATGCAAAGAGAGCTAATTGGTCTATATTTGTTAATGAAAAAATGCATCCACCATAAATGCTATGAAAACTGCTGTAAGATAAGGACTTGAAAATTTAAAAACTGTCCATGAGGCCTTTTCTGTAGGTTTTAGTAAAAGCCATAAAGAAAGACCTAGCATTATAGCACCAAAGATAGTTGCTGTAACTAAATATATATATCCAAATTGATTAAAGAAGAAAGGTAGTATACTAAATAAAACCATTATCAAAGTAGTTATCGCAATTATTCTTACTGCTCTCTTCTCCTCATTAACAACTGGCAACATGGGAACTTTGGCTTTTTGATAATCTTTTCTTACATGTAAAGCTAAGCTCCAAATATGTGTTGGTATCCATAAGAATACAAGGCCAGCCATAACTAAACCGATTTCAATGTTTTGAGTAGTAACAGCAATATATCCTATTAAGGCAGGCACCCCACCTGAAAATCCACCAAGAATAATATTTGACTGGCTTCGCCTTTTTAGCCATTTGCTGTAAATAATAATATTGTCAAATAAACCAAATGTCATTAATAAAAATGCCCATAGATTAATAAGCCAAGAAAATATCAATGCAAGAGCAGTCAAAATAAGGCCAAAGATTAATGCATTCTTTGGTGAGACTCGCCCTGAGGGAATAGGCCGATCTTTAGTCCGATCCATTATAGCGTCGATATCACGGTCATTATAACCTGTAATAGTATCAGCAGCTGCGGAGCCAGCAGCAATTCCTCCAAGAAGAAGAACCCAGGTTAAAGTACTCAATGGTATATCAAATAATAAAGAGGCAGTTAGTGCAGATCCGAATGCGGTAAAGACTAGCAAATACCATATCTTTGGCTTTGTTAATTCGTAATAATTTTTAACCGTGTTCACAATCGTGACTTCGCGGATCACTGCCTAGATCTCAACTCATTATCAACTAACCTAATTTAACATAAGGTTTAATATTAATTCTTCAAATGGAATTCTAAATTAATAACAAACTAAATCATGTTTTTAGTTTTGAGCAATTCAGCTAAAAGTACCGCTCCCTTAGCAGAGCCCATTTTTTCGTTATGCGAAAGCAATACATACTTTATACCATTGTCAAATACTGTATCTTTTCTCAATCTACCTACAAAGGTAGTCATCCCATCATTGATTTCTCTATCTATTCTAGGTTGAGGCCGAGTGGGATCATCATGTACTATTATATATTCACGTGGAGAAGAAGGTAAATCATTGATTTTGATTGATTTAGAAAATTTTATCATACATTCTTTGACTTGTTCAGGTTCTAAAGGTTTTTGTGTTTCAACAAAGACAGTTTCAGTATGTCCATCCATTACAGGTACTCTTGTACAAGTGCAACTTACTTTTATCCTTGATGAAGCGATCGACCCATTTTTGAGGTTACCTAAGATTTTTTTTGTTTCGACTTGAACTTTTTCTTCTTCCTTTGGAATAAAAGGAATAACATTATCTATGATATCAAGAGCTGCCACGCCAGGAGATCGTCCTGCACCTGACAGTGCTTGCATTGATGTCATGAAAATGGAATTAATTCCATAATTATCTAGTATTGGTTTTAATGTAATTGCTAATCCTGTAGTTGTGCAATTAGGCAAAGGACAAATATATCCTTTCCATTTTCTTTTTTTCTTCTGGATATCCAATAATTCTATGTGGTCATCATTAATTCCTGGAATTAGTATAGGTACATCATCTTGGTATCGAAATGCAGCTGCAGTACTGATTACAGGTGTGGTTTCTGCAAGTTTTGGTTCAATAATTTGAGCATCAGATGATTCTACTGCTGTAAATATTAAATCATATTCTTTTGGATCAATTTCCTCTACGTTATTTACAATTCTATCTTTTATATAAGTAGGGACTTCTTCCTTATTATGCCATTTTAAAATACCTGTACTATCATCACGAAGTGCATCTATATACCGCTTTCCAGCAGATCTTTTTGAGGAAGCTACTGCGGCCAATTGGAACCATGGATGATTATTGAGTGCAATAACAAATTCTTGGCCTACTGCACCTGTAGAACCAATAAGTGCAACTTTTAACATAATAATGAGTATTTAATATACTTTTTAATAATCTTTTTTAAGTTTGAAAAAATATTTACATGATAAATGGTATAGATATTATCGATAGTTAAGTTTTGTTAAACCCTGCTAATATTAACAGTGTACAGTCTCTAAATAGTATACAAGAAGAAAAAAAATTCAACAGTCTTGATTCGTGTTCCCATGGAGGTATATATTCAACTAAAAATTATTTACAAGTTAAAATTGATTTCAGTTCAAACATAAACCCATTAGGTATTTCTAGACAAGTTTTAAAAGAAATTAAGAAAAATATAAAACAAATATCTCATATTTATCCAGATTCCAATTGCAATCTACTTAAAAAAAGTATTGCAGAGTTTGTAAAACATGATATTGATAAAGAGTGGATAAATGTAGGAAATGGAGCAACAGAGATTATTCATAATTTTGTAAGGGCTGTTTCCCTAGGTAATTCTATCATAATATCACCTACATTTTGTGAGTACGAACTGGCGTCTAAAAGATGTAAAATGAAAATAAATTTCGTACCCTTGTCAAAAAAATTACAAATACGGGCCGACAAAGTTATAGAAATATCTAAAAAAATTAATTCTAATAGTTTGATTTTCATTTGCAATCCTAATAATCCTACTGGTCTAGTAAACACTCAGATGATAGAAAAAATATTATCTTCTATTGATAGTTCCAAGACAATTATACTCCTAGATGAGAGTTTTATAGAATTCTTAAATGATATAGAAAAAGAATCGCTGATGTCAAAAATAAAAGAATATCCCAACCTAGCAATACTGAGGTCAATGACAAAGTCATATGGATTAGCAGGATTACGTTTAGGATATATAGTTGCTAATCCTCGTTTAATTCGGAAATTAAAACTATTTCAAATCCCTTGGAGTGTTAATGGAATTGCCCAAATAGCAGGAATTGCAGCATTAAACGATCAAGATCATATCATAAGGGCTAAAAAAATTATTGAAAGAGAAAAAAACTACATGATCAAACATATCAACAATAAAGAGAACCATGCTACAGCTTTAGAATCAGATGTTAATTTTTTTTTAATCAAATTAAAAAATATCAATTCTACCACCTATCAAAAAATATTGTTAAATTTTTATGGAATTTATGTGAGAGATTGTTCTAGTTTTAGAGGAATATCTGCAGATTTTATCAGAGTAGCTGTAAAAACTCATAAGGACAATGTAGGATTATTAAAGGCTATTTATGATATTAATGATCATTTAAATAAATCCATGATGTTTAAGAGTAAACAAGTCTGAATAAGAAGAAGAGTGAGAATTTTTTATGACTGCTAAAGTATTGATGGTTCAAGGCACTTCTTCGGGAGCAGGTAAAAGCACTATAGTAATAGCATTGTGTAGAATTTTTTCAAATATGGGATATAAAGTCTCTCCGTTTAAAGCTCAAAATATGTCTTCCAAAATTCATATTATTTCAAATGTCTATACAATATCCATGATCCAGGCTATACAAGCGTTTGCAGCGAGAAAAGAACCTGAATGGCGGATAAATCCTGTACTCCTAGTCCCTTTAGGAAATAATAAAAGTAAAGTTTTTCTAGCAGGAAAATTTTTAGAAGAAATGTCTGCAAAAACATATTATAAAGAATTTGTTTTAGCTAAGGGTTTTCCAATTGTATTGGATTCATTGAATAAGTTGAAAAATGAAAATGACATAATTATAATAGAAGGAGCAGGTTCCCCCGCTGAAATTAATATCACCAAATATGATATAGCTAATATGTTACTGGCTGAAAAGACTAATTCTCCTGTCCTATTGGTATCGGATATTGAGCGAGGTGGTTGTTTTGCTAGTATATTTGGAACAATTAAATTGTTAAAAATAAAACATCAACGACTAATCAAGGGTTTTCTTATTAATAAATTTCGTGGTGATGAGAATATACTTGAAGAGGGAATCCGATATATTGAATATAGAACAAAAGTAAACAACCTAGGAATAATTCCTAAATTTGAATTTTTTTTGCCACCAGAAGATTCTCTAGATGGAACAAATAATAATCAGCTAGAAAGTTTACAAAAATTTAGTTCAAAAAAAAAAATGAATGATCAAATAGATTTATTGGCTACAACTATTAGAACTAGGATAAATATTGAATTTATCTTGCAGCATGTTTTAAAAATAGGATAATGATAACCTCATTCCATTTTATCATTATTCTGCTGATATCAATACTTTTAGATTTGATATTAGGGGATCCGAATAATAAAATGCACCCAGTTTCATGGCTAGGAAAATATATCAATTATTTTGTTCCTAAGTTGAAAAATGAAAAAAACAAAAAATATGAAAAAAAAAATGGTGTAATATTTACTACTGTAACAATTGCACTTTTTACAGTGATAATTCAACTGTCTCTAGTTTATTTATTTCATATAACTTGGATCTTAATGATGGTTTTATCAATTTTCATCTTATATTCTGTAATAGCAATTAAAGGTATGGAAAAACATAT
>JAICEO010000013.1 GCA_025924135.1 Nitrososphaeraceae archaeon
CATACTTCTAAATGGAGTAACCCCTATGCCTCCAGAAAGAAATACAGTATATTTTGAATAATCCTGATGTAGTACAAATTGTCCTTCCGGACCTCTGACCTTGACCTTGGCACCTTTCTCTAGAGTGGAAAGTCTCTTTTTGTATGGAGAATCTCTGATTCTAGTGCTGAACATTATAAAATTCTCGGTGGGAGAAGATGAAATAGTAAAATGTCGGATCGGACCTTTGGGATCATTAAAGACTTGACCTATATCAAAAAAGGCAAAGTGACCTGCATTATAATTTAGTGTTTTGTTATCTATTTGATCATCATTATGCTTACTAAACTTAAATGACATTACATCAGTGCCATTAACTTTATTCTTTTCTAGTAGAGTTAGCTCAATCTCAGAAGATTTACTTTTACCTTGTTTCTTAACTAATAAATTGGTTCCATCTACTTTTACCTGATATCTAGGTTCTGGTTCACTTGCAGGAGGGTTCTTAACTTCACCCGTTCTTACATCAAATTTGGAACCATGCCATGGACATTCAACTTCATAGCCTTCAAGAGTACCATCGGCAAGAGGACCACCTTCATGCGTACAAATACTGCCAATAGCATAGTATTTTCCCTCAACATTGACTATACAGATCTTTTCTCCATCAACTTGAACTTCTTTCATGTGTGAAGGTTGAATATCCTTGGTATAAGAAACCCTAACAAAATCTCCCTCGTTCAATATATGATCATTTTCATTATGAAGTTCAAAGTCTATATGGTTTTCTATTAAAATTTTTTTAGATTCAATTATGATCTAATGTCTGATCAATTATTTTTCCTGAATCGTGAGTTAGTATATATAGTAACATATATGCTAAGATAGGATCTCCTTAGTCTTTAAATCTTAATCATTATTTGAAAGGTTAATGTATTTATTATTTCTAAAAAATGTATTTATTTTTCAGAATTAAATTAATTATTTACAAATAAAATTTTATTTTTAATTTTAATTTCACTCGGAGTAGTAATCTATTTATCAAGGATAGTTTGTCGTTTGAAGTTTAATTACTTGCGAAACAGATTGCACATCCTATTGATTATCAATTAGTTTAACCTTTGGATGATCTGCGATAAGTAGGATTTCTAAGGTAATGGCAAATTGATCTAGTTAGGAAATACTTTGATCTAAATCTGAGATTCTATTCACAATCAAAATTTTTCAAGCCAGTATGATTTAAAATTTTTCTTATCTCAAAAATCTTGAAAAGAATCATTATTACAATAGAATATTGTTTATTCTTTCCCCAAATTCAAGGTACCATTGTCTAATGGTGCAAACGCTAGGTATTCTTGATTGTTTTGACTTTCATTGAATTTTTCTTTAAGGACTATTTCACAAGTAGATTCGGATTTATCTCCTTGAGATGAATTGAAATTCAAAACTACATCCATCCCTTCTCCACAATTAAAGTTGTCTGCACTCCTACTCCCAACGAGCAAATCGTTACCTTCTTCACCATAAAAACTATTCAGTTCATCTGAATTTCTCGGACCGAAATCGCGAAGCCAATCATCCCCTGGACCACCATAAATATCATCACTTCCATTATAGCCCATTAAAATGTCATCACCTACTCCTCCTATCAAAACATCTTTCCCATGATCATTAACATCAAATACATCACTGGATGTATCGCCAATAATTGTATCTGCGCCTTCAGCACCTAGAATAACATCATCGCCTGCCATACCTCGTAAATAATCGTTTCCTGTCCATCCATAAATTATATTATTATTGTCATTTCCTGTAATTTGGTCATCTCCCTCGTCACCATTACATACTAAAATATTTTCATCACACCAGTATTTTATCCCATATACATTATTTTCTAATACCAATCCAATTTGGAATGAAAAACCTATTATTATTAATAATGGCATAATTCTGAAATTTTTAATAGACATTTTTTATTATTTTAGATAAGTAAACTATTAAGATTTTCTATCGATAAAAAAAATATTTTCTAAGAGTATCTATTCAAATATTAGTTAACCAGCAAAAGATTCATTTTGGAAGCAAAAAAAAATTTTTAATTATTTTATTTTAGGTTTGTTATAGAAGTGCAAGAGAGAAAGATTCATAAAATTAGCAAACACACAAAAATGGAATTCTTAATGTTGTTCATATTATCTCTTTTTAGTCTCTCTTTTTAAAACTGCAAAAATCTTATCCTCTACTTAAAAACTTGCAGTTAACTGTGAAACAAATTTGATATAAATTTTAAGTTTCATATGAAGCGATTCATTTTTTTACAGATTAAAAAATAAATTCAAAATAAAATAAAAGGATTGATTTGGTACAATAATTCAAAAGTTCACATTATATACTAGGTTAAAATAAAACCTAGCCGATCTTTAGTTGACGTTATTATTGTTGTTAGTATTTATGTGAATTTTGTCTATTAACTGATTGTACGAAATTAGTGTTTGTCTTTGTTAAAGCCTTTAGATTATCACGTGTTTGTTCAAGTGCTGTATTGTATACTCTTATATTTGATGCTAGAGTATTATTTATTAGATTGCTAACATTTAACAAGTAACTTGTAAAATTGTTTACAATTACTGCATTATTTTCGGCAATTCTTTGTGGATTATACAAGTCCCAAACTCCACTTTTATCTACTTGTGATTGAAAAGAGTTTACTACTTGTTTTTGTGCTTCAATAAAGTCAGAAGCAATATCTTTTACAGTTTGAATAGTTTTTTCTTGATATTCAGTAATACGTTGTGTATATTGTGGAATTTCTCTTCTAGCTTCATCTGTACTTCTTTTTATATTATGTAAGGTGTTATCTAGTGTCTTGTTTATTGCATCTTGTTGTTGATTCAAGGTGTTGTTGTAGTCTATATTTGTTCTTTCATTAATTTTATCGTCTTTTGTTGACATATTAACTAATAAGTTACGAAGGTATATAAAAAAATGTAAAGATAACTGTGCATAATCATGTACAGTAGATAGAAATTATCTTTATTTTATACATAGATCGTAGCTAGTAAATTTTTTTGTGATTCTACTCACAGTATATATGTTTTAGTTCTTTTTTGTCAAATAGTAAATACACTCCTTCACATGTACAGCGATTATATAATAAGAGTAGATATGGAATTTTCAACAGGAAAAAACTGATGCATTTAAATCTATCTTCAAATTTTCTGTCTTTCGTTTAATAAGATAATAGAACCATTTGAGAGTGTACTATATTATATATATTTATTGCAAACTTTTGTGAAAATAAATTATTTTTTAATTGTCATAGCCGAATTTTAACTTTTGACTACCTGGGATAGTGGTGATTATGTTACGACTATGACAAATTGATCCTTCCGATTGAGTGATGCTGCTGCTGATATATTTGATAACTAGTATGTTAATTATTTATTATTACATTGTAATATCAAGATATTGTACCATCGGTTGACATATTTAGTTTATGATAGATATATCTTTCTTTTCAACTCTCATTTGAAATTGTAAAATCTGATTTCTTAATTTCCAGTTTCTATAATCTTTTATTTTGGCTAAAATTTAGTACATCAAGTTCAATATCTTGGCCGTGGTTGAAATCAATTTCATCAAATAATATTTCCAATCTTTTATTTTGTAGAATAATATATTATTGAATTCTATTTATTTAATAATATATATTTGAACATTACATTTTTTTTGATAATAATAAAAAAATAACGACAGCACTAGTAATAAAAAAGTGGTGAAGACTAAATTAATTTATTTTGATATACTATAATGATCAATTATTTGTAAATCATCTTTATTTTTATCATTCTTACATGACGACATTTCATATATTGTAAAATCTCCTTTTTCTAAATCACTTTCTTTTAATTTTTGTTCTTTGCATTTGTATCCTATATCATAATATTTTGCATCTAATTCTTTTCCATTTATCTCAATACTAAGAAATCCAAATCCGTTATGCTGTTTTACTACATAATCAGGTTGATTTAAAAATATGTGACTGCTTCTGCCTCCTAGCCCGATAACAGAGTAAATTGATCCTTCTGGATTAAAAAATTTATTTGTGTTATTTGAATCATCTACAATTGGATTGCTAATATTTTGAGGATTAAATTGAAGCGGTAAAGTTCTATCATACATATGATTATGACCTTGCAATATTATATCAACACCATATTTATCAAATAGAGGTTGATATTTTTCTCTCATTATATATTCTTGACTATGGCTTGTAAGGGAAGAATAAAAGGGCTTGTGAAACATAACAACAATCCAGTCAATAGAAGAGTTATTATTAGCCTTCTCTAAATCATTTACGACGAATCTATACTGTTCTGTATCTACTGGAACGTCTTTAACAAGCACTTCCTCATTTATTAAATGAAATGGAGGTATTTCACCCTTTATCTTATGTTTGGCTAATAGATCTTTAAGTGTTGTAGTATAATATTTTGCATCAGGTTTATTACTCTCATCATCTTTATTTTTCTCATACTTTTCTCCTTCTCCTCCTTCTTCTTCCTCTTCCTCCAAGATTTTAAAAACATCAATTGAAAATTCTAATTGAGTATCTAATACTAAAAAGTGTACGTTTCCATAATCAAATGAATAATATGAATTTGGTAAATCATAATGCTTTAACAATGAATCTTTTAATTCTTTAGAGCCTCCTTTTAATTTTTCTTCCTCGTCTTCATGATTTCCAATCGCAATTTTAATTTTTGAATCTAATCCTTTAGTCATATTATACCAGCAATCCATACTTGGTTCATAGGATAAATCTCCCAATACCAAGAAAATATCTGGCTTTTGCATTTCAATTTGTTTAATATTATTTTGAGCTACAGGTCTACAACCAAAATCACCTGCAGCAACAATTTTTATTTTTTGTTCGTTTAAAGTTTGATTTTGATGAAGAGAATTATTTTTATTTGCACCATCACTTGTATCAATAAAATTTTGGTTTATACTATTAGTAAGATTGTTTTTAATTGCAGATTCCTGAGTATTATTATTATCTGTAGAGAAAACATCAGCAAAAGTTAAAGTTTGTAAACAAAGAAAAAGAAGAAGTAAAATGCTATAAGTAAAGCAAAATTTTAAAAAATTGTAGTATCTAAATTCTAAAAGCATTTGGTTATTTTTTAAAATGTGGTTAAAAAACTTTATCGAGTTTCTCTATTGATAAAATATTCAGATATTTTTATAAATATTTGTATCAGAATAATATACAATATAACTATATAAATTATTATTCCTATCATTCCTATGGAACAGAATTTTTTCAACCATATTGTGTCATACAATGATCTAATTTCAATAGTGCCTGGTATGAACTTGCACTCTCGTTAAATTACCGGATTGTTAAATTAGGGCAACTGCTATGATAATAGTGATCAATAGATCGACTGTAGGGTGTACCCTCACTTTCTTTCTTAACTAATGCAAGAATCTTTTTCACATATCCTTCTCATATTCGTATGCTATTATAACTCCAATCGTAGCTCCCGCAAAAAGAACTATAGGTCTTCCAGTTATTAGTCCTACAGCACGTTCGCAAAAGATTTCCAAACCTTGCACGATATGCTACCTCACCTGCTTAATCAGCTAGGTTACCTGTCACTGAGACATGAATCTCACGTAAAATTCTGCCAATACCTTCGGAGTTATTTACAGCTACATTACTTAATAAATGAATAGAATTCATGGTACTATTATACTTTGAAACGATCTAGATCTCCTTTTGACCTTGTCGTTCTTGTTCATATTATTGGAGAATGCGTCTATGTTCGGGTTAAGACCGTGATACTGCTGTAATTTTGCTACAAAAAATAAGTTAAACAGGTCGTATTTAAAGCCTTAAAAAAGATAACTCTTTTTCCTTCATGGTAAATTCACTCAACCTTTCGAATGAAAATAATATATAGTTAAATTATAGGTCAATTGTTTTGTTTAACCAATGGGATTTTCAAACAACTTTAATACTCGTTTATATTGAATAATATATTCAAGTAATTAATAATAATGAGTTTATTTAATTTCTCTAATAAATATAAAAATTATCTTCTCTTTAATAAGAACCTAATTATTTCAGGTATGTTCGCATTTTTTGCTGGAGCAATAATTACACAATTCTATTCAGAATATGATCTCAATAATTTAAGAAATTCATTTATTACATTGATAATTGAGTATGGAATTTATATTCCATTATTTGCTATGTTATATTATATTGATAATAAGGATAAATATATAGACAAATTAACCAGAAAAAAAATTATTCCTTAATCAAACAAGATATTAAAAAATTGTTTACTGCTTTCTCTATATCTGAAATAATATTTTCTATATCAAAAATATTGATTCATTATGAGTTACTTCAGCTATCATTTGAGCCATATAAAGCATCTATGGTAGGATCAATATGTGGCTGGATTATATTTTTTGTAGTAATAAATTATAGCATAAAAGCAGTTAAACTCTTTATGAAATAAAAGATTAATCTTCTAATACAGTATGCTGTAATAAATAAAATAATTAAATATTAAATATATACATTAGAAGTAGAGTCATTATAAAAGAAAAATTTGTCTTTAATAAAGAATAAATATTTATTTCATATTCAAATTCTAAACATGTCATCTAGTGGTGAATAACCTTGCATACTTTTTTTCTATAATTTTTCTGTCATTGATATTTATTTGCTTTGAATATATCTTTTGATCAATTGTAGGATCGTATTTTTATTTGAATTTATCAATAATTTTAATAACATAAAATGAGAGCATTGATAGTATTGTTTTAGTGAATTGAACTAAAAACAATTATAAAAACAGATAATATAATTACATATTAGTAGAAATTTATCAGTAAATAAATTATTCGGAGTATGAAATTTTATGAAGCACTCAATATTATTTTGAAAAGAATTTGTATCTTTAAAATCGAATGTTTTCTAAGATTACAAAATAAATTTTAATATTTTCAGATTAGCATATATGGATTGATCATACGAATAATATTATGGTAAAAACAGAGCATAAATATAGATCATTAGGTTAAAAAGATTTAGAAGTTATGATAATAAGAATTGAAGATTCATTCATACAATTAGCTAATCAATTAAACAAACCGTTTTTGGAAGGAGACAAAGAGAGCTTAGCAAGATCTATCGAACTAAACTATAACAAAATATTTTCTGTTATGTCTGATTTAGAAAAATCCAAAGACTCCAAACCTACTGTAATAGAATTAGGCAATGTTAATGGTAAATACTCTTTTGCCTTGAATCTTTATTACTATCAAGATGAAATAGGAGATGATATACCTTTGACAATAAAGGAATTATTACCTACTATTTCTCCTGTTAGATTAGATCTAATGGCGACTGTATCAAATAAACCTGATGATAAAAAACAAAATTACATCAAAGTCGGTAACATTTATGATGATGGGGATATTCATTCACATTATGTCAACGAGATTCGAGAGGAAGATGAGGGATTACGTTCTATTGATGAGAAATAAAAAAAATTACTAAACACTATTACATCTGTTAAATTGTTATTGTTTTGAAGACGTTATGAAGAATGATGACCTTCATACACAAGAAATTCATTTACTATTTCTATATTGCTTAAACTAGGAATATTTAATCCTTATATAATATAGCAAATACTTAAACATATCATAAAATTATATTAAAAAAATAAAAGAATAAAAAAAGACTATTGGTTAGAAGATCTTTCTAATTTCTTGAGAAAGTTAAAGTAGTTTTGAATTGAATCATTATAGTATTTTTGTGCAATTTCTATTGATTTGTTAAAAGTTTCTGTAGATCCCAATACTGCATCATTTATTTTGTTTGTAGCATTAATCGTATTATCTGTAATCGTTTGACTGGTTTTGTTGTAAATATCTGTATATCTTTGTGAAGATGAAGTATTTCTATAAGATTTAGATGTAACATCTAAAAATCTTGATATTACTGATTGATAAGTTTCAAGAAGGTTCTTTTGTAATTCTACAAAGTTATTGGTGATTGATTGGAATGTATTAATTGCTTGTTGTTGATATTTGCCTGTTGTATCTATACTTTTCTCGATAATTTAATTGCTTGTCTTTTTGTAATCATTGATATTTTCGCTGAATTTATTTGTTTCCTCTGAAATCTGTTGTTTTTGTTGGTTTAGGAGTTTTTCTGTTTCATCTTTTATAGTAGCAGTATTTTTTTTATTTTCTTCTTCTATTTTTGTCATATCAGTAATAATTACATGTTTATCCAATTTATAAGTAGTATTAAATTAAAACCAGTATTACTAAACTTATCAATAAAAGATAGATACAAATGATTATTTTTATTATAAATGGTTATTAGTATTCTAATTTATAAAAAATTACATTGTATTTCCAATTTGACCTAAAAAGAATTTGTAAATACTATCATAAATTCAATTATAAAATCTTTCATATGGTTTCGCAGGCATATATACGGAATTTGAACTTTTCTGATCTACGGGGATTCAACTGTCATTTCTTGTAATTGTTCTATTGTTATCATTGAAATACTTTAATATTTAATTGGCTAATATTATTTACAAGACATATTATGATAAAATTATCTTGCAAAGAGACGGGATTAGAATGCGATTACTTCGTAGAAGGCAAAACAGAAGATGAAGTCTTGGAACGTATTTCTGAACACGCTGTAAAGGTTCATAAAATGAAAGAAGAAGACATATACCAAGAACATATATCTGCCGCTTTTTTATGCCATACCATAGGTAAAATGGCATCAATTCATAATAAACAAGATTAAACTAAATCTCTATATAAGATAATGAAAAGTAGTTAGTAAGAATAAATGATCTAGTATATACTATTAATAATAAGTAATCTCTATATTTAACAATGAAAGTACTTTCTGTGAATGTCGGACTCCCAAGGAATGTACTCTTCAATGGACAAATTATAACTACTGCAATTTTCAAGGATCCTGTCAATGGTCATATCATCTTGCGAAAGCTTAACCTTGATGGTGACAAACAAGCTGATTTGACAGTACATGGTGGAATTGATAAGGCAGTATATTCTTATCCAGAAGAACATTATGACTACTGGCGTAAACAATTTCCTAACATGGATCTTGTATGGGGAATGTTTGGAGAGAATTTTACCACCAAAGGATTATTGGAGGATGCTGTTAATGTAGGTGATCAGTTTCAAATAGGATCTGCTAAGCTTGTAGCTACACAACCTAGAATGCCATGCTATAAACTTGGTGTTAGATTTGGACGTATGGATGTAATTAGAAAATTTATGACAAGTGGTCGTCCTGGTATTTATTTTAAGGTATTAACAGAAGGAGAAATCAAAAAAGGTGACAAAATAAAGTTTATCAAACGAGATAAAAATAATGTTACTGTAAAAGATATTGTTACTCTTTATATTAATAGGAACAATTTAGACAATATTGAAACCATGAGGAGAGCAACAAAAATAAGAGATCTGCCAGAAGGATGGAGATATGAATTCCAACAAAAAATTGAGCAACTAAAAAACAAATGAATAATTGATGATATTTTATAACATAGTAGTTGATTATTAGTTGTTGCAAAAATAGTTAGATGAAGAGGATATAGGAAACAGTTCTTATTTTCATTTAAAAATGTAATGTGTGTATACTAGTAGATATCATCATATCCTTCTTCTTCGATATAATAATTCATTTAATATAGAATGAAATCCTTCAATATAGTGAGAATTAGAAAATTTATCTATATCATTGTGTAGCTCAATTCGCTCTCTCTTTGGCAAATGATTAAAAATATTCCTTATAATTTCAGCAGCATGTTCTATTGTATTAAATTGGTATTTTTGTGGAACGAATTCTGTAACGCCACCTTGATTTGGAACCACTGGGATTAAGCCAGCAGCCATAGCTTCTAATACTGCCATCCCAAAATGCTCTCCTATCATTGGATGAAAGTAAACTCTGGATTGTCGAATGATAGACAAGAGTTTCTCTAAGCTTGCATTAATTTCAAATGTAATATAGTCATTCAAACCAAGATCTAAAACCATTTGCTTAATTTCGGAGTAGAAATCAAAAAAATAATAGTAAAGATTTCCTACAATTTTCATTCCTTTGCCTATATTGTTATCTTTTAAAATTTTTGCAAGCTTGATTGCATTTTCAATTTTCTTGTGAGGTGCGATTCTAGATATTACAAGGATGATATCATTTGTTTCATCATCCTCATTTGTCATTAATGCAACATTACGAAAAGTCTCAATATCTATGGGTGGACTGAGTACGTAAATGTTGTCTAATCCCAATGCATTCACTATTTCCCTCCGACTGAATTCAGAATTGGTAATCACTGTCGAATTTTTCATCAAATTCCAATA
Source organism: Nitrososphaeraceae archaeon (assembly GCA_025924135.1). Classification (GTDB taxonomy): domain Archaea; phylum Thermoproteota; class Nitrososphaeria; order Nitrososphaerales; family Nitrososphaeraceae; genus TH1177. The sequence continues at coordinate 10,432 of JAICEO010000013.1, forward strand.
TCCATATTTTAATATTTCAAAATACTCTTTTCTTCTGCTGAACTGAAGGATGGTTTTGTAATTTTTTGGATTATTGATATATTTATGGTCATTAATTTCTGAAAAATTATTTGATCTTTCTGTCATGCCAAGATCTGTTTTTAGATACTCAATATTTTCTGATTCTATATGATATTTTGTACTAGGGAAGTGGCAATAAGTAATAACATTATCTTTTGAAAAAGATGGATGATAATAAGGAGCTGCATCACCATTTGTATTTATTGTAACATCGTAATTGTAATCTTCATGATCCTTTTTTTGTTGTTGTTGTTTTTGAAGTTCTTCTATTATATTTATGACATTAATTTTCTTTATGTTTTTCATAACTGAAACAAGATTTTTGCCGTATGAATTTTCTAATTTTGTTATATCAGGACTCTTCAAGGTTGTAAGGTCAAAATCTATCCCCCTTTCTAATAATGCCTGCATAGTGGTAAGTGATAGTCTTTCTGCACCTCCACAGGGATTAAAATCTCCGTGTATGACATTAGCTTTCATTTCAGGCACCCTATCTTGTTAAGACAAAATCCTGTCGCTACATTTTTCACTAGTATTTTCTCCCTTTTCATAGGTTAACAAAGTATTTAGATGAGCATAACAAGCTAGCTGTGTAAAGTTAAAAGATCACTTTCCTATTATAAAATCTACAAAAAAAATTAATTTTACAAGCTGTAGGTGAATTTCTTTTTTGCATGGTAAAACAAGACGCTATAACATTCAGTTCCTTATCGTATACATCGCTGTAAATTAGTTTGTCATTGAATAAACCCAAGTACAATGTATATTTTGGATCCTCAATTATCAATAATTAACATAGAGTAATAGGTAGACCATTAAGCAAATTTCTAGAATGATTATTATTAACATCTCTTCTCATACTTATTGGTGTTTTCAAACGAAAGTATTGGTTATAAGTAGCCCTAATTTACCTACTCCACCTCCCGATTATTTTCAACTCAAAATTGAAGATCGAATGGAGGCTTGGAGGCAGTAGTTATGTGGGTTTCTAAAAACATGGCAAGTAAAGCTCATGATGTAACTTTGATCTCAGCTAAAGGCTCGTCTGTAAGTGAAAGAGTAGGTGGCGGAGGAGGAAGTATGTCATCCAACTTAAATATTATAGAAACGATAGAACCATCTTGGGAAGGAAAAGCTGCTGAGGAAGCCCACTATCTCCTGTATAAGGAACTACTGGAAAAAGAATACGGAAGTGGTAAGGGAATAGTATGGGATAATACATGGCATTGCTTTTCATATCTCTCTGCAAAGAAATTTCCAAAGATGAAAATAATTCATACCCATCATGGCATAGTAGAAGGACAAGCAGGTGTAGTTAAACAGCTGCAATTTCCGAGGTGGATAGGATTATCTAGGTTACATGCTAAATATATGTCGTCTATTCTTAAAATACCAGTCAGATATGTTCATCACGGAATGCCTTTACCTCCGATAGAAGAAACAAAAAATAATAACAACAATAAAAATGGAGGTTATCTTCTCTCGATAAATAGAATAGTCAGAGAAAAAGGAATTGAAGATTCAATAGATTTGGCTGTGAGAACAAAAAATGCTATCAAAATAGCTGGTGATGATATACACGTGTCTGATCTTTCATATGTACAAATGATAAGAGAGAAATGCCAAAATTCTGATGGCTGGGCAGAGTACATTGGACTCGTCGATAACAAAACAAAGATAGAATTAATCAAGAAATGTAAAGCTGTTATTTCATGCCCTAAACCTACCTGGATAGAGGCGTTTGGACTATATGCTGTAGAAGCAAATGCCTATGGTAAACCTGTCCTTGCTCTAGCTAATGGAGGACTAAACGATATAGTTGTAAACCAAACCAATGGTTTTCTAGCTAAAACTACTGGAGACTTACAAGGATATGTTGATAAGGTGAACGAATGTTCTCCAGAATCTTGTAGAGGCAGAGTTGAAAAACTGTTTACAGATGAAATAATGAGTAAAAATTATCTTCAGATCTTCGAAATGATAATGGAAGATAATCCTGCCTTCAGATGGTAGACAAAGTAGCTAGTTGTTTTTACTAGCACTATGGTTTGACTACCTTATGTATTATATCTCTATACTTGAATTAAGTATTTCAAAAAATATTTGACACGTTTATTGATATGAAATAAGTAATATAATTAGGACGAAATTTGAATTAATTATAGAATGAAAAAAGCAAAAATGCGATTTGTATCTTCTCTCCGTTTCTCTAATCATAGGTCAAACAAGCTATCTATTAAGGTAAACAAAGCTTTCGTATTCCAGCTGTGCTGCTTTACTTAAAAGCTCATTAGCTAGTTCATTTTCCATTGCTCGTTTCATAGATGTGGCCAATCTTTTATAGAATTTTGCTTTGAGCATTGGTATTTCCTCAGGTTTTATGACATTTCTTGCCAGTGCGATTTCAGTAGCTTTAGAAAAACCATCAGTATCTACTCTTGCTTTTATTTGATTAAAATTACTTATCCCTATTCTTGTCCTTGAAGCTTGATATTTGACAAAACTTGGTATTCTGTATTTAGTAGGAATTATGGAAGTATACTTAAAGTTGGCTCCAAAAGCTGACATTCTCATCCATGAATGGAAATCTTCTGATGCTTTTTCATTTGGGAAAGGACATTGATATGCAAATTTGATACGTACTGCTGTAGAAGAGGTTATATTAGTAATCCCAGTTTTTGTTCCCATTTCTCTCCAAATATCGTTGCCTTCTAATGGATTGTGCGAATGAGATTCTAAGATTTCTAAAATCGGTGAAGAAATCTTTTCTATTGGTGTTAATCTATTATTTTCATCGATTACTTCAAACGTAGAATAAACTACATCAATATGAGGATTCTCTAATAATATTTTTTTAACAACTTCTAACCTTTTTGGATGAGATATATCATCTGAGTCATTAAAAAGTATTATAGAATGACCACGTTCTAATGCCTTGAGGACTCCTAAATTTCTGCTTACTCCAGGACCCACATTTTGTTCTAGAAAAATGACATCAATTTTTGGATAGTATTTTTGCTTTAAATGAATTAAATACTCATAGGTTGCGTCATTAGGAGTCATATCAACTACAACAATGGCACACCAATCATCATCAGTTTGTGAAAATAATCCTTCGATTGTCTCAGCAATAAATAGTTTTTTTCTACCCTGTTCGTGTTCATGTCCACCTGCATAATGCGGAATAATAAATGCACTTGAAAACTCTTTTCTATCATCTTTTTTTGTCATTTTAACCTCTTTGGTATGTTATCCAGTCTACCAATTAATTAATTTAATTTTTCTTCCCTCATTTTTCTATTATATTACTTTGATAAATTATTTTCAGGTGAAATAAAATTTGAACCTTGAAGAACTGGTACGTGGTTTGTATTGATTAATAAGAAAATAAAAGATAACAAAAAGGAAAAGTATAGTATTTACAAGATCGACTAGATAAAATATTACATTGCGGATAGTTAGAACCTAGCCAACACACAAGAAGACACAAACTAAAAGATTCCATATTGTAAGATTAGTTAATTAGATATAATTAATAAATAGTAAATACATCTAAAAAAAATAATCGTCATGAAGGTACGGGTATTTTTCTTTAAAGAACCTGAAGTCGAAATAATAATTAAAAATAATAAAATCAGTAACCAAGCACTCTTTACTCTCTATGACCTGGTATGGGAATCAGAATTCAAAAATATCTTAAACCCAGGGAAAATTTGGCTTAAATTTAAAGAGTATGATACCCCTTTTGGAATACCTCTCAGAGTAAAGAGATCTCATAATAAAATAGAACTTGGAGATATTATTCAGATAGCTGACGATTACTATATTGTTGATACCGTTGGAGTAAGAAAAATAATAATAATTAAAAATTGATTTTATTAACTTGGTAATGAAAATTTTATAAGTTTATTTTCTATTAATAGGTAAATTATTGATAGAATACAAATAATTTAAATCTACAGTATATGTATTGATTATTAAATTAGAAAACCATTATTAAGAATTTAATCAATAGATCTAATATAATATATTAAAGAATGATACTTCTGTAAATAAGTTGTAACATCATATCATACAATCAAAAATCAAAAATTATGTATACAATATAAAATAATATATTAGTAGTAGAATGTCTATAATAATTATGAGATGTATGATATTCAAAATAATAATACTTTTGTGAAACTATTTGACGGTAAAACTTTGGATGGTTGGAAGATGGCTGGCAAGGGTAATTTTCTTATCATTGAAAGTCAGAAGGCCTTACTAACCCAAGGGGGAATGGGATTATTATGGTATTACAAAAAGAAATTTAAAGATTTTATATTAACTCTTGAATGGAAAGTTTCAAAAATAAGTGACAATTCTGGGATATTTGTAAGATTTCCTAATCCTTTTACTGATCCAAATATAGCAATTGAGTATGGATATGAGATTCAAATTGATGATATTGGTTCCCCTGATGGTCATTCAATTCACCGAACTGGAGCAATCTACAATCATAAAGGTCCATCACCAAAAAAACAATCCTTGTCGAAGCAATTAGCAACAGGAAGATGGAATATTTTTGAAATTATTGTAATACAACAGTCCTATTCAGTAACTTTGAATAAAATAAAAATAGTTACAAATTTTATCGGAAACAGATCTTTAGAAGGTTATATAGGGTTACAAAATCATGATGATGGATCCAAAGTATATTTTAGAAATATTATGATTAAGGAATTAAAATCTAAGAACCTCTCTTTATAATCTAAGGAAAGTGAGATATATGGGTAAACATCTGGAAACATTAATGAATTTTATAGGCATATTTAAAAAACTAAATATTTCGATACGTAATATTTAGATTATAGAATCATTTTATAATATTTTTTTACTTCTTGGGATATTTCATAGCCTAATATACAGTATATTTTTGTAAAATGTATAAAATACTATAAGATAATGGTGATTGTTTTTGTATTTTCAATCAGTGAATAATATAGGTAACATATAATATAAACTCTCAAATCGTTAATTATTTTGTTTACTATGTTACATCATGGACAAGATATACTTTAAGAATATGTATAAAGAGAGGTTATTATCATGATTACACTCAAAAATGCTAAAACAATCATTGCTGCAGCAGAGAGTAAGGCAGTAGAAATTGGTCAACCGATGAATATTGCAGTAGTCGATAATGGTGGTAACCTTATAGCTCATGAGCGGATGGATGATGCCTGGATTGGGAGTATAGATATTTCTATTAAGAAAGCGTTTACTTCAAGAGCTTTTGATATTTCTACAAAAGATTTAGCAACTCAATGCCAGCCTGGTGGGCAGTTTTATGGAATACATGTTTCCAACAATGGTAAAGTTATGATTTTTGCTGGAGGTATTCCACTCAAAAAAGATGGTAAGGTTGTTGGTGCAATTGGTGTAAGTGGTGGCTCTGGTGAACAGGATCAATCTGTCGCTGAAGCAGGTGCAGCAAAATTTTAAGCATATTATTATGTTATATGCATATTCTGGTAATGAATCCTCATTCTAAATTTCTTTAGTGGTTTTACAATAAAAAATGTATTATCTGACAATTGCCAAGGTCATTTAATCAATGGTATACATATTGTCATATCATGAAAACTATTAGTTATATTCTCAATTATTATTAATAAAGGGAATTAGTTAGTTATGTCAAAAGAAGAAAAAGAAAAAATAGCAAAATCGATAATTTTACAAGAAATACATGAAATAGATTTTAATGCTTCCAAAGTTAAAGAAAAGGGATGTGCTGCCTGTCATGTATTATTTACTTTAGTTAATATAATGCAAATAAGTGAACAAGACGCTTCAGAACTATTATCAGAGATTCTTTCCAAAGATCCCAAATTAAATGAACTTTTTATTGAAATGGTAGAATCGATTCATATGAAACAAAGAATGATGGGTATTACATTTTCAATAAAAACTAGAGAAGCTAAAGACCGTTATATTGATTCAAATATTAAAAATTATATAGAAGAGCTATCAACTGATTTAGCAAACTATGGTACAGATATAATATTGCGTAAATTACTTTTATCATCAATTTCATTACAAATAGCACAAAATTTAGGAATAGACTATCACGCTGCTACAGAGGAACTTTATTATTATATACGGAAAAATGAACAAAATACAAATCTGTACCTGATACAATTCATCGATAATTTTTATGAAAAAATAATAAGAAAAAATAAATGAAATTTATTAGTGGCGCTTAAACCGGATGTAAAATATTATAATTATCTTGATCAAGAAGATTTGTGTGTATCGGAAAAGTCAATAGTAAATTAAGATTCTTCTTATTTTTCTATCTTTGATTTCCATATTCTAATTCCATCGGAAGGCCTTAACATGTAAATTAACCAAAATCTTCTTTTTCAGGTTGTTACCAATATCTCTTATTATCTTATCTCCAATAAGAGAACTTTCATTATATTAAGAAGAATATAATAGTCACTAATTGATATATTCTTTTCAACGATTTTCTTTACATAAAATCATCATGAGGCACTGATTGTATCTTATTATATATTCAGTATTTACTTGTATATGTTTATAGCATTAATCAATGAATCTAAATGTTTAATCATTTCTACCAAGCTGATATAAATTCGTTTGATTAACTAATAAAAAATTAACGTGATTATATTATTTGGTCCAATAACATCTAAAGTGAAGAGAAGATATTGTTAAATCTATGTCAAATAGTACTAGTAACATTCCCGCAGACACTGATACATTATCATCTTCTAGCAAGGATGAGATAATTAGAGGATTAAACGAAGACTTGGCTAGAGAATATAACAATTATTCAATATGTAGTCTTCAGTTCTACATTAAAGGGTGCAGAATATGGAGATATTGCTCAACAATTGAAGGAGCATGCATCGCAGGAACTAGCACATGCTTTAGAGGTGGCCAAACATATCGACTATCTAGGAGGAGATCCTACAGTGAAAAGTCAAGAGGCTGAGTATCCCCAGGATTCAAAGACAATGCTTGAAATTAATCTAAGAGCTGAACAAGAAACAATTAAAAACTATAGAGAAAGGATACGTCAGGCTGAACGCGCTGGTGAGTTTGCCCTCTCTGAGACATTAAGAAGTATTATAGTTCAAGAACAAGATCATGAAATAGATCTAAAGGACGCCCTCGGACTACGATAATGAGAAATAAGGTTGGAAATTTACCACTATTTTATTTTTGTATAAAAGTCAAAATTAGTTTTTCTAATTAGATATAGTATTGGTATACCCAGTATGAAATAATAAAATCTAAAAAAATTATTATTCATAAGAAATATGTTATAAAATAACATAACTATTATATATTTTTTTATTTTGATTTATAATAACTTTTTCCCTCTATGTTCTACTTGGTTTTTCTCTACAAGTTAATTATTCTTTATTTATATCTAATAAAACCCTTCCTTCTCTTGTTTTGTCAATAAGAGCCTTAAAGGCTTGTTCAATATTTTCAAGGTTAAATCGTTTCCAAACTTTAATTTTGAATGGATCACCAATTGTATTAGAATAAGACACAAATTCTATTAATTCTCTGAAATCTTCTCTATTTCCTCCATTAGATCCAATTAACTTGATCTGTTTTGAATATAATTCTTGTATGTTTAACTCAACATTACTTCCAGTCATTGTACCAAAAGAAATCCATCTACCATTAATTCCAATGGAAGAAAAACTGTCTTTCCACGTGTCTTTGCCGAGAGAATTTATTACAATATCTGCCATCTTTGCATTAGTTATCTCTTTAACTTTGTCTATAACACGATTGTAATCTGTAATTAGATAATCTGCACCATATTCTTCTTTAATCCACTTTTTTGTAGAAACTGCAATAACTCTAGATGCCATTCTCTTAGCTAATTGTACTGCAATCATACCCGTATTGCCAGATGCACCGAAAAGAAGTAATGAGTCATTAATCTTCAATTGTGCCTCCTTTAAAGCATGAAATGCTGTTAATCCCGATACTGGCAAGCTTACAGAAATATTCCAATCGATATTATCAGGAATTTTAAATACATTTCTTTCTGGAATGGAAACATATTCTGAAAAACCTCCATTATTAACAACACTTATTATTCCACCAGTTCTGCATAGCATTTCATTACCCCTTATACACATGTCACAGGTATTATCAAAAACTCTATTGTAAATAGTAGCTCTATCTCCTTTTTTAACGGTTCTAACATGAGATCCTATCTTTTCAACTACTCCTGCAAATTCCGCCCCCGGAATATGAGGAAGAGGATTTGTTGGTAGTTCAGATGTTGGTGGAGCTTTTTGTTTTAGTTGGATTTCTTTTTCCTTTTGTTGTTGTATTGTTCTATAACCAGAAATCACATAATAATCAATAGGATTTAATCCTGCTGATATAACTTTAATTAAAACATCATAATCTGAAACTTCTGGATTTTGAACATCATCTTTGATTTTGAGGTTTTCAAATCCTTGCTTTTCAAAAATGGCTGCTCTCATAATTCGTACTATTAATTATACAATTTAAGCATTATAAAGGAAAGAAAAACTTCTATTATCGTTCTTTATTAATTAAAAATAAAATAATAATATTATAATGAATCAGATTTATAAAATTTCTATATCCTTTCAAGTCTTTTATTTGAATGTGAAGATTTATTTGTTAGGACAAGGTAGAAGAATATAAAAGTATGTTGCTATTTGCTATAATTTGAATTAGAACGAACAATAAGAATAGCAAGTCGAAAAATGCTAAATTATCAACCATCTGTTTTCTGAATCTTCATCTCATCTCTTTTTAACTATAATATTAAGAAAGTCTAAAATTTGTTCTTTTTTATTAATATCATAAAATATATTATCTTTACTTGTAAACTTGTCCAATGCTATTATAATTTTGAATTGTTATTTTTATGATATTAAAATGGACTTTAACCCAATATAGGTCGGCAAAACCAGCAAACATTGCAAAATATTTTTATGAAAGTTATCGATTAAAAACTACGGAATAAAAAAAAATTTAAAAAATTATGTCAGGATTAAGGGCAATACATATGGTTTGTATTTGGTAATTTCATACAATCTTCTTGAATGTTAGTATTTATACTGTCTAGCAATGTATTTTTTGGATTAGAAACGTATTCATCACTTAATATAATAGCGGTATTGTTCCCTAAAATCTTGTCAAGCTCACCTAAAGTTTCTGTATTGTTAACAAAAGATTCATTTATTATTTGTTGAGCAATAGCGTGTTTGTTAGTATCATTGTTTTCTATAGACAAAAAAACAGCTGCTGTTAGTGACAGTACAGATATCGTTGTCAATATTGCTGATACTCTTTTCAATGTGTCTTCATCTAATAAGACTCTGAAAGATTTAAATCTTTTGGCTATGTAGAAACATTATATTAATGACTATCTAACCATTCTATAAATCTTGTACGCTATGCACCTCAGTATCAATACATTTTAGATATTTATTTATCTCTTTCAAAAAACTATAATATTCTTTTTAATTTTAATAAATTAATATATATTATTATCTGAAAAAAAATCCGGTAGCAAAGTTTGCCATTATGAATATTATTACAAAGTGAAGAATTGCCTGAGTTGCAACAACTTTGACATATCTTCGCATAAGTCTCTGAATTTTGGTCATATCAGGTTCCTTCTCCCTTAACTCATAGTAGACTCTAATGTTAGTTGGAAGAAGAATCCCAAGTCCTTGAATGAGCATTACCGTGACAATAATTAGAACCGTTATAATCCAGTATACTACTGGAGGTTCGACAGTAATCAAACCCATTTTTGAAGCGAGGAAGTAACCTGCTGTAGTTGTAACCGATGCTACAGTTGGCATATAAAAAACCATTTTTGGCATAAGCCATGAAATGATTTCCTTATGTGTTGAAAGACTTACCTTTCGAAGTATGGGACCTAGCAAGAATGCCATAAAGATATCTGTTCCAGTCCATAATATTGATGTAAATACGTGAACGTAATCTAGAAGAAGAAGGTTAGTAGTAGTGATGGCTAGAATTAAAGCTCCAATTGGAAGAACAATCCACATGTTGGAGAGTATTGATATTGTTGGTGGTTTTTGGATGGGAGACTCCAATTAAATATGCTACCATGCATAACTTATCAATATAACCTTATATCTATCTTGAATCAATAGCTAATACATATAATAATTATTATATTTCTGAATAATTATATAATGATATTTCAGTAATATTTCCTTTTCATGTAATCAAACTTAATTACAGTAACATATTCACCACACCTTCTCTTATAAGAAAAGAGAAGACGCTTCTACAATATCTTCTCATATTTCATACTATGTTAAATTCTTACAAGTTGTTTTTTATGTATTAATATATAATATCTTTAAAATTTGTTAATCTATAAACAAACTTAATTAGAGGCACTCAAATAGAATGTATCAACGGTTTTCAGACAATTTTTCTAATTCCGATGTATGAAAAGGAAGGATGATAAGATACTACCTAGATTTGTGCCAGACCTCCATCGACAAACAGTTCTATACCAGTTATATAACTGCTATCATCTGATGCAAGAAATGAGACAACTTTTGCTACTTCATCAGGATTGCCCATCCTTCGCATGGGTACGGTGTTCACAATATTCTTCTTGAATTGTTCACTCTGTTCCTCATTCTGCGTTAGATTGCTAAAAATCGGTGTATCGATTGGACCAGGACTGATAGCATTGACACGAATCTTTCTGTGTCTCAAATCAACAGTCCATGTCCGAGCAAACGAACGTACTGCAGCCTTGGTTGCACTGTAAACACTAGACTCCTCAATTCCTTTGGACGAGCCTATGGAAGCATTCAAAATGATCGAACCACCTTCCTGAAAAATTGGAAGTAATGTCTGTACAGTAAACAAAAGACCTTTTACGTTAATACTGAATATTTTGACGAAGTGTTCTTCGGAAATTTTTTCCAATGGCGCAAATTGGGCAATCCCAGCATTTGCAAATATAATATCGATGTGGTTCTTCTCATCCTTTACAGTATTGTATAGTTTATCAATATCTGCAAGATTCGATACATCACTCTGAATACCAATGACGTTTTTACCTATCTCCGATACGGCTAAATCAAGTTGTTTTTGACGGCGACCGGTGATGAAAACGTATGCTCCCTCTGTTACAAATCTCTTTGCTGTAGCTAAACCAATACCACTATTTCCTCCAGTAATGACTGCAATTTTTCCCTCAAGTTTATTTCCCATTATTCAAACTCACTTATAGTGATTAGATAACTTAAGGTAACTATATAAATGAATAGGTGTTAATATTGTTATCAATTGAATTAGCGGTAAGGGTGATTTAATATCAATAAACCTTTCAAATTCAAAAGTCAAAAAGATTATTTAATTCTTCTATCATAATACTTTTTAATAATGTCATCCTGTCTTAATGGATATTTGAACATTAGATTAGTAGTCAATTCCTTATTGTATCCTTTTTTTGGATATGATTTATCTAAGAACATAACTCCTTGGTATTATTAAACTATATAACAATAGGTCTAGGCTAAGACACATGATAGTAATGGGATCAATTATTGTTATGAATATATAAGATTATATTTTTTCTTCACATGTATTTTCATGTACACAAAAAGGAGGATAACAATATTTCAACTAAAACAGAGACGTTCTGCTGATTGTAATATAATTAAATAACCTGGTTCCAATTTTAGAACAAAAAAGCTGAATAAAAAGAATATTATGAATATTTTAGGCTGTTCCTCGAAAATACCCTTCCATTACTATTTCTCTCAATGGTTTTCTATCATTGGGAAATTCAAGTTCCTGAAGTTTCGATGGAAGATTTTCTTTAGGTCCTCTCTTCCCAATAGCTATCATCGCCATAACATCATACGATTCAGGGATCTCTAAGTCTGTCCTTGCTCTTTGATAGTCAAATCCTTGCATTCCATGGGTAGCAATTCCCCGATCAGATGCCTCTAAAGCTAAATTTTCCCACGCTGCACCTGAATCAAACTGATGTGTAATAGAAGGCTTTTCATTATATTCAAAATTCTTTCTGGAAATAACAACAACTAAAGCAGCAGCATTTTTAGCCCATACTTTATTGCCATCATACAATAAATCAAAGAGTTTATTCCAATTTTCGGTATTTCTTTTTGCATAGATAAACCTCCAGGGTTGATTATTATATGAGGATGGCGCCCACCTAGCAGCTTCAAATAGTGACATCAAATCCTCATCATCTATATCTTCGCCTGTCATAGATCTAGGTGACCATCTATTAACAAATAAGGAATTAATTTTATGAGTTGAATTTCTTTTATGTTCAGTTTCCGAATTTTGCATTATATAAGATAGCAGGACTGCAATATAAAAACCCGCCAAGTTCAAAAATTTTGTATGGATACAAAGACCGCTATTAAATAATAATATCAAGTAGCATCATGGATACCTCTAGATATTGAATTTGACGGAAATACTGACTATTTGACGGGTTATTTGACGAAATTTTAGTGAAAATGACGGTATTAGTTTGTGTGACAACAACAATCAAAATAAAAAATTACGATCGAAATTTCTTTTAATTTTTAACTTACTATATATCCTATATAATATCAAAAGAACAGTACCTTTTTTTTGGGAATCCATTTTGAGAACTGATAGTACAATGGTGCCAGTGGGAGAAGATATGAATTTAAACATACATTTTGCTCTTCCACTGAAGAGTTAAAACACCCTTGATACTTTCCATCATCTTTTTTACTTACTTGAGTTTGCTATAGGTAATTTAATGTCAAGTGTAAAAGTTAGACTTAAAAATTTCCTGTTGTAAAAAACGAAAAATGGGTTACAATTTTAAAAACTCCATCCCAAAAAATATAGATAACTGAATAATATTAAGACTATTACAATGAGAATTTCATCAGAAATCGCAAAAGCAATTAATGATCAAATTTCTTATGAAGCATCATCTACCTATACATATATTGCCATTGGATCATGGTGTGAAAGAACTGGATATGATGGAAGTGCAGCATTCTTTTTTCAACAAGCTAGTGAGGAAAATACACACATGCTAAAGTTCGTTCATTATCTTAATAATGCTGGAGCAGAAGCAATAATTCCAGCAATAGAAAAGCCTCAAGATAAATTCGATTCACTGGAATCTACTTTCCAAGCTGGTCTAAAGAGTGAACAAACTGTTACAAATCTAATTAATAATTTAGTTGACATGGCTGAAAAAGAAAAAGACCGTGCTACATACTCGTTCTTACAATGGTTTGTAAGTGAACAGATAGAAGAAGAGACTTTATTCCAAACAATTCTCCAAAAGTTCGAGATACTTGGAAGAGACAAGCTAGCAGTATATCAACTTGACCAATCTTTGGCCTCTATTAGATCACAGATTATGACTACAGCAGCCGATCAACAACAACCTCCAACAAATTAGTTGAGGCGGGATCCTATTTATTGAAATTTTATAACAAATTAAGCTAATCTATGGGTGAACTATTTGTTGGTAAATATTTTCAATTATGTTTAATTTTTAAATATAAACCATAAATCTTTCAATCTCCTAATATTAATAATCACTTTTTCTTATGACTTTAATTTAGCATAAGGGATATTTAGAATATCTTATAGAAATATCAACTTTAGAAAAGAAATCTAATTATTTTAATATAAAGAATAATATCAATTATTCCAGCATAATTCTTATTTGATTATGTAACCTAGCACAAATATACATTTGAATTACTTTTAAAAGTGGATTTAATAACTATGAAATATATCATACTGATTTTTTTATCATTATTTTCCACTTCATTACCAATTATTAGTTTTTCGCAAATGGACGATTCTGCACATTCTACAATTGCACAACAGACACCGTCAACAAATACGCAATCACAACAAAGTTATCTTATCGTAGCAACAGTTATTATTAATGATAGTGGAGGTACAAAAGTTGCCAAAGATTTTACAGTAAACATAATAGGAAAGATAGTAGGAAAGTCATTTATTCTTGCTTCATTTCAAGCTCTTTCATCACCTGAAGTCAAAATTGTTTCTATGCAGGAAGGTAATTATTCACTATCTATAACTAATGCCCAAGGATATAAAGTCTCCCAACAAAATGAATGCCAAGGTGATATTAAACCTGGAGAGGTTAAAACTTGTTTAATTACTTTAAATGATGAAGCAACAGCAACAGCACCATTCCCACCACAAACTGGTGGAGGAGGAGAACAGACCCCACCACCACCACCTCAATGTCCAAATGGTCAGCACTTAGACCAAACAACACAACAATGTGTTCCAAATACACCACCACCACCACCACCTACCCAAACTGACACTCCATTCCATTTTACGGCAGCTGGTGATTTTAGAGATAATACTAAAACTGATGAAAACATGGCAGCAAACAATCCAGAAATTGTTCTGATACTTGGTGACTTTTCCTACAATGGAAATGCTGCTCAGTGGTGGTCAAAAAATATGGATGCCCTTAACAATCTCAATGTTATTGCAGGTCTGGGTAACCATGATGAACCAAATGATGAGTTCCTCGAGTTATTTCCACTGAATGGAGGTAAATGGGAATTTATTAAGAAGGTAGGTAATGTTGCTTTTGTTGCTTTTGATACCGAAACCAATGATCCTTCAACCGTTGATCCATTGTTAGCACAAGCACAGGCAGATCCAACTGTAGACCACATTATTCCTTTTGGTCACAAGACAGTATTCACTCCAACACCAGGAAACCCATTGAAAGCAGATGCTAATAAAGGATATTTTGATGTGTTTAAAAAATATGATAAAATTAGAATGATACTGGGAGGACATAACCACTTTTACGCTAGAATGAATGCAGTTTCAGGAACTGATTTCATTTATGTGACTGTAGGAAATGGAGGAGCCAATCCACACCAAGATTCAGGTGAAAAGGGTTCTCCACCACAACAATATGTCAGAAGTAATGGAGCTTTACATTGTGACGTTAATAAAGAAACAATAAGCTGTAAGATGATATCAAATGAAGGAAAGATATGGGATGAATTTACCATAACCCCTGGTAATCCTCCTGCATCTAAACAGAATCCAGCTCAAGCCCCAGGAATAATTAATCAACAAATACCATCAATAATCATACAACAAATACCATCAATAGACAAGCGCTCACAACCAAGTTTTGGCAATCCTCTTGTAACCTTTTTCAATTGAATAGGAATGTCGGACAACTCATAAAACAA
>JAICEO010000014.1 GCA_025924135.1 Nitrososphaeraceae archaeon
CAGGGTAATTCTAGCAATAAATGCAGAAGAGAATTATGATGTAAATAAAACTATTGAATTGGTTAAAGAATTAAAAAAGTTCTGCCAATAGTTTTAGTATAATTTTTTCATCCAAAATGATAGAAATTTTAAGTATATTAGGTAATAAGTTCCGTAAGTAACAAGGTTTTATAACATATTTTCAATGAAATTAAAATAATCATTAGCAAATAATAGTTATTTATAAAAGTATAAAAATTGCTAATAATGTAATGTCTGAGCTTTATTATTAATTTCTTAGTTTATTAGAATTTATAAATCATATTGTCTATAAGGACAACAGTGACTAATATGTCAAACTTAAAAGATGAAAATAAAAAACAAAGTAACAATATAAAAGAAGGAACAGAGAACTTTTTAGACCAACAAAAACAACAAATGGCAAATACTACATCAAATATTTCAAACACAACAAATAGGGTCAATGACAATTTCAATGAATATCAAAAAACAAATAATGAAATCATTGAGAAAGGTATAGATACTACTAAT
Organism: Nitrososphaeraceae archaeon; assembly: GCA_025924135.1. GTDB lineage: Archaea > Thermoproteota > Nitrososphaeria > Nitrososphaerales > Nitrososphaeraceae > TH1177. Next base: position 532 of record JAICEO010000014.1, read on the forward strand.
AAATATCAACAAGAAACCATTAACACAATTCAATCAATTTCAAACAACTCTATAGAATTACAAAAAAATATTCTTAATACTTATCAATCAGCATTCTCAAGATTTTTAAATGATACATCTAAATCTTATTGGAATAATTATATGTATCCAGAAAGATATGCTGATGTATATAATAAAACCAGCCAAAACATTACAGATAATACGATCAATGCTAATAGAAGAATAAATGATTTAGTATTAGGATCAACAGAAACTTTTAACAAATCAATAGAAATTGCACAAAAATACTATAATGAATCTGTTCAAAATTACTTTAACTTTGTAAATAAGATAGAAAAATCTTATTACAATCACTAATTTTTTATTATTTGTAAATAACTTTGTTTCCTAATGTTAATGCGTAAATAATAATAATAATATTCATATCACTCATGTATTCATTATTTTTTGAAATGAATATTGGATTGTTTCTTAACTATATAATATAAAATATATAAAAATATAATTTCAAATCGTTTTAATAATATCATATATTTATGAAATGTTTATCTTTGAAGCAACCATATGCAGACTTGCTAGCTTTTGGTGAAAAGACAATAGAGTTAAGAAAATGGAATACTAAATTTAGAGGAGAATTTCTAATTCATGCTTCAAAAAATATTGATCTTCAAGCTTGTGAGAGGTTAGATATTGATATTGACAAGCTTACAATAGGGGCTATCATTGGTTCTGCATTTTTATATGATTTTAAAGAATACAGTAATCAAGAAGAGTTTAACAAAGATAAACAAAAGCACTTTTCTATTGTTACTAAATATTTTGATGGCTATAAATACGGTTTCCTAATTAGAAATGCTAGAATGTTTAAAAAGTCAGTTCCTTATCAAGGCAAATTACGGTTCTTTGAAGTAGATAATTCAATAAAGTTTTAATTGTGAAGGCTATTTTTTGTGAATTAATCTTTCAATTCTATTTAGTATATTGATATTTTTCTGATAGCCATGTACCAAGATGAGTTCAATTTTTATGTTCTTTCCTTTTATTTCCCTTATGGAAGTTCTATAAATTTTTTATTAGTTATGTTTTGATTTTGGGAAGTGATAACGTCTTGATCTCTATATTTGATAATTAATATCTTAACTGGTATATCATATCAACTGCTATTGTATTTATTTTTACCAGATTTGTCTTTTTATCACGTTTATTGCTTCTTCGTATACCTTTTTTGCTTTTTGTAGATCGCCATTACAACATTCATTAGATATTTTTTTAATAATTTCATCGTGGGAAATATTTTTTTGACTAGTCTTAAATTCTTGTTTTTCATCAGGTGAAAACATATTTGTTAAACTTGATGGTAGCATTGATAAAAGACCTGTTGCCACTACTGGTTCTGAATTTTGAAGGAAAAATTTCGATGTTATAGAAATTCCTTGTCTTGCCGTATCAGGTGAGATTTCCAATCTTTGGGCAAAATGTTCAATGATATCTTCCATAACGAAAAATTGGCAATTCAATATTTAATCAATTGGTAATATTTTTATCCATAATAATGCTGAATTTTTTTCGTTGCCATTATACAAAGGAAGAGTTTATTTTGAATAGTAAATAATATTTAATATGAGTTAAAATTTAGAGAAATAGCGTCTCATGATGAGGATACGGAACTAATTCTTATATCCAAGATAGGACCTATTTAGGTTTAGGATATGGGGCAAAGGTTAAAGAATATGTTCAAAAAACTGAAGCCCTTAATAAAATCCAAGAAAAATGAAAATGAAATATATGATATTGCAGATTATGCTCATAAACTAATAATTGTACTATTAAAATGATTAGTAGATGCAGTAAAAATAACAAATAATATTAAATTAATAACCCAATTTATATAATACGCAATAAAAATTTTAGAATTAATTCATCTATTGATGATGTAATAATATATTTTTTATCAGAATTAGCTGTTATTTTATAGACAAAATGACTGCAAATTATAATGCTGAATAATTTTTCACTATAAAAATTTTCAATAAAATTTTTTTCACTTCTTTAGGAATATAACATTAACTAGTGTACTAACTAAAGTAAAAGACCCAATAATTGCAGCAACAAATACAGTATCTGCTACTGATGCTAATTGTTCACCTACTACTCCCATAAATAATGAATATATAAGAATAATAATCCAATCAAAGCAAATAGCCCTAAAATTATGGATTTAATTTCATCATCATTTGGAGCATCTTTTTTAGAATCATTAGACTTGTTAGGCATGTTTTCAGCCATTGCCAATACATAATATTTAATATTATAAAAACAATTTTTAAGAATTAATCTACTGATAAATATCTAATTCGATATACTTTTTAAATATCCTTCTTACTATGCTACAGCCTATTTAGGAGCAAATCACTGATGAGGCTATGACTTTAACTAATTACATAAATAATTATCTCAAATCATTAAATATCATTTGAATACACAGTATAATTATAATAGTTAAATTTCATCATTCATTACATTCATTACCTAATAGTTTTACAGATGATTGAATGGTTAGGAAAGTAGATGTTCGCGATTTTGCTTAGAACGTTTGATGCCTTATGAGAATATTTTCAACGAGAACAGAGATATAACTAAAACTTAAATATAAAAATAAAGAAAGCAACAAAACTGTCTTGCAAATTTTGTATCATATCGCTTGATAATTTTGTTTATTATTAAAGACATATAATTTAGCACTAACAGATCCAGAAGAATTAAGATAAATTGAGAAATTATCGAAGTAAAGATGATGAATTTCTCATCTATTTTCCAGTACTGTTTCTCTAGACATTAACATTAGAACTTTATCAGCGATATTTTCAGGACTCATAGGTTTAAGACCAAATTCATCAGCACCATACCCCAATATCCTTGTTTTATCAGAATCTTCATCAGCAATAACAAGAATCTTTGTGTTATTATTGATTTTCTTGATATTAATTATTAATGTTAAATTTCTATCAGAGGCTATATTGCCACCAATTATTACCACATCAACTTTTCCTTTCAGTTCATGTATTTTTTCTAAACATTCTTTACCCTCAGTAAACTTATGGGACTCACATCCCTTTAGCCATAATAAACCATTTAGCAACATGTTAGCATCAACATTTTCTTGAACTATAAAAACTCGAGGTTTAGCAATAGCCATAATATATGTATTTTATACTCCTATAAAAATAAATGATTATAATCAAACAATTATAATAGCAATATCATTAGACTAGACCATTTTGTCTCCCTCATAGTTTCGTTTGGAAATCAATAAAAGCAATTTATCGGATATATCTTTTGGACTTAGAGGCATTAAAGCAACTTCATCAGCACCATATTCATACATTTTAGTTTTATCTAATTCTTCTTCTGCAATAACAAAAATTTTAGCATCAGGATTTATTCTTTTTATAGTAACTATTAGCATCAGGTCATTGTCCACTGCTATTTCTTGATTTATTACTATGGCATCAACATTTCCATCCATCTCTCTAAATCTTTTTAAACATTCTTTACCATTTGTAAACTTGAAAGGTTCAAATCCGTTTAACCAGAATATGCCAGCCAAGACAGATGTAATATCGTCGTTATTATTATTATTATTATAAACTATGAATACAGTAGGCTTTAGAAATGACAACAAACCAATTTATTACATAAACTATTAAATGATTATACCTACAGCAATATTATTAATTGTAGAGTGAATGAAGAAAAAAAGTTAAAAGAAAAAGATGGCATAAAAGACGATATTATTCGACTATGATATTGTATTGAGAAAATTGATGTTTTTTAATCTGGTAGCTGTAATCATCTTTGCCTTTATTAAATCATCTCATAGTGGTGGTATAATTCAATTAAATATTCACTATTTATATTGGGTCTATAGAAAAGTACCTTTATAGAAAGATTATTAGAAACTAAAACCTTCGATATTAATTATTTAAACAAGGATTATAAAATAGTGGTAATATATCAAAATTAGCCAGTGGTAAGTAAATTCTATCTTTGATACATAATTTCTATTATTATGTTAAATTACGAGTTGCTATAGTATTATCTCATAAAATTTGTGACAAACTAAAATCCATATGAAAATATATATTTACATCACTAAAATAATTTCATATCTTTTACAATTATATTACTTTTTATGATTATTTCTTGTTGGTAAAGTAAATACAAATAATGTTCCTTTACCATTTGAAGTCTTTTCAGTCCATATCTTTCCACCATGAGCTTCTATAATATTTTTAGTAATGTACAAACCAAGACCTGTACCTCTTTCAGATTTTGTTGCAAATTTTTTGAATAATCGTGGCAACATTTCTGAGTCTATACCTTTACCTGTATCTTGTATTCTAATTGTTATATCATTACATTTCTCATTACTATTATTTTCAGCATCATCTTTTATTGATAAGGTTATTTCTCCTTTCTCTGTAAATTTAGACGCATTATCCAAGAGATTAAAAATTACTTGTTGAATTCTATTTTTATCGGCGTAAACAAATAATGGTGATTGATGATTATTATTATTAGAAGGATTAAAATTTATTTTTATATCTTTGTTGTTAATAGAATATAAAGGTCTACGAATAAAATCTATTACTGTTTCATTTATTACTTCATTTAATTCAATTTTTTCTATATCCAGCTTTAATGAATTACTTTCTATTCTCGATACCTCTAATATATCTTGAGTAAGCTTGTATAATCTTTCAGAATTTCGTTTTATGGGATTTATGTATTCATCTTTTTTCTCAGGAAAAATATTTATCATTTCACAATATCCTATAATAGTTTGTGTAGGAGTTCGAAGCTCATGAGCCGCTATATTAATAAATTCTGTCTTTAAAATGTCTGCTTGTTTAAGCTGTTCAAATAGTTCAGTCTGTCTCCAGAGTGTTTCAAATATAGAAAGATAAGATAATACAGTAGGTTTACTATTGGAATAGGTTGATATGCCTATTTCTGCTGCTGGTGCTGTTTCTGTTTTTAATAATATAGAATCTTTTTCTTCTGCTGCTGTAGAATAATCCTTATCTTTTAATTCCATTACTAAAGAATGTTTTTTGTCCACGACTAAAGTCTTAATTATAATTCCTGATTTAGGTTCAATATAATTAATATCAATATTATTACCATCTTTCAAACTCTGTAATGATTCTTGTATTGAATAATCATTAGGAGTAAGTAATTTAATCTTTACATTATCACTTTCTGCTGCTATTTTAGCTAAATAATCTATTACCCCTACACTTCTTTGCATTTTATATGCCTTAACAGTAGAATATATTATCTGTATTTCTTCTCTTGCCATCTTCAGTAGATTCCACTCTAATTCTTGGGCTTTAGCTGAATTTCGAATTACCTCTGTAACTTCTGGTAAAATTCCTTCTTCAATTTCCTTTATCTTTTCATCAAATGAAATTGTCTTATTCCAAAGAGTATCAAAAATATACTGTTGTTGTTCTCCAATTTCTTTTACATTGCTATAAATAAGTTGTTTTAATGGTTTTGTTTCTTGTAAATTAGCAATAGCTACATATTCTTTTCCATAATCACTTATTTCAAAATTTCCTTTAACATCATCTAAATGTCGTATTTCAGCTCCAAAATACTTTATCATTTCCTTACAATAAGAAAGATTTTTCGGTGTGACCTCAGTAACATATCTAAATTTTACTCCTCTATTTTTTGCTTTAATCCTTGCTTCTTTGATTGACTCAACATCAACCATTACTGATGGTCCATTTGAATCAAGACAAGCATCAATTCTATACTTTGTTTTGTAGATAAAATTTAAAATTGCATTATTTGAATCTTCACTACCATGGAAGATTTCAGTCTTTTCCGTATTTATTTTATTGTTTCCTTCTCCTTTGTAAAAAGGTTGTTTACTATTCTTATTAGTAGTTATATCATTTTTTTCTTGTTTATAGTTATGATTATTACCTTCTTCAGTGGGAATAATTATTCTTACACTTTCCTACTATTATCATAGTATACATTCCATTATCTCCTTCTTGTTCTCTAGGATATATATCAATATAATACTTAAACGTAAGTATCAGTATAAAATATGATAGATGATATTAAAGGTAATTTTTTTAGAGGACTCAACTATTATCTCTAGGATGAGAACAGATGCAGCAGCTTCTAATAGTGAATTATTATGTTACCAAGAATGTCTTCATCTTTAAAAAGGTTTAGGAAAATTGCCTCACATTGTATTAATTAATGTTTCAGATTTTGAGAATTTTTTTAATAATTTCAAAAAAGATGTATTGATTATTAAGAATGAGAATAATCAAACAAATACCATAATCAGATTTGAGGAGAGCTTTTTAAATCAATTGAAGAATATTATATTAATTAAAACTATAACCATAGAAAATATTAATCAATCTCAAACATATTATATTATGGCAATGAAAAAGAACAACCAAATAACTATAAGACTTGACCCATTAACGGATCCAAAAAATAAAACTGATGCTGTAAAAACCTCACTAGCATATATTGCCAAACAATATAAAAAAATTGATCCAGCTATCTCCATAGGTAAGACGAATTTAGAACAATATCTACTGTAAATATAAAAAATGAAGATAGGATCAAAGTATTGAAGTCTTGTATTTTATTTTCCTAGTACTCTTAGTTTATGAAATAGGTTATGTGATGCAGCTATAACCAGCCCAGCTACAATCGCTCCAATAAAATTACGTATAGCAACTAAAACATTTGGATAGTATAGATTAATCGAATTATCATATATTAAATATAGATTATTGAACCCCCAGAAAATTAGTGTTATCCATCCTATAATACCGGCTACTAGGGAACCTAATCGTGCACCATCTTTGACAAAAAATAATGCAAATAGAATTCCAAAATACCATACAATGGCTAATATTATCCAAAGAGGAGTGAATAAATAATTTTTATTATCTAAAAAATAATATGTTGCTCCAATTATACCTAAAGAAATCAATGAAAAAATTAATATCTTTCTATTAAGAGAATCAGACGTTTTTTGCTTTTTTATTATCTTGGTTTTCCTTACTTGTTCCTTCATAGCAGTTTTGATAGATTCTTCAAAGTTCATTAGTTTAATTGGAATTAATTTTTGGATTTCATTATCATGAACTACTGCTTCATGCTTTAAACTATCAATTAAAGGTCTAGCAAGAGATGCCTTTACAGGTGTAATCAAATCTACCCAATAAGAAGAGAGTCGAGGTGTTAAAAATGGAATAATAACAATTTTCAATGATTTGTTTAGAATAGCTGAATATCTTTTCATCATATCTACATACGTAAGAATTTCTGGGCCTCCTATATCAAAATCCTTATTAGCTGTATTTTCAAGTTCTATTGATGTTATTAAATAAGTTACCACATCGTCTACAGATATAGGTTGTGATTTAGTCAGTACCCATTTTGGACAAACCATTATAGGAAGCCTCTCTACCAAGTACTGTAACATTTGAAAAGAACCACCTCCTTGACCTAGAATAACAGCCGCACGGAATATTGCAACTTTAGCCTTAGAAGTTCTTAATATATCTCCTACCTCCTTTCTACTCTGCATATGTTCAGATAAATCTTTATGTTTCATATCAATGAGACCGCTAAGATAAATTATCATTTTTGTGTTTGTTTGTGAGGCTGCCTTGGCAAAATTTTCCGCTGCAATTCTGTCTCTTTTTGAGAACTCTTGCCATTTTTTTGTTGAGCCTTCCATAGAGTGTATAAGGTAAAACGCTACATCTACTTCTTTTAGAGCTTCTACTAATTCTAAATAATTAGAAGCATCAGCTTTTACTACTTCAACAATATCTCCACTTAAATTAAAAAGGTCATAAATAATTTCTGGATTTCTTGTCATACACCTAACCGTATAATTTCCATTAGCTAATAATCTCTTGACAATTCTACTACCAATAAATCCTGTTGCACCAGTTACTAATATCCTTAAATTTGGTTTTGTATGTTTGCTATTGTACATGTATAATTCTACGTATGTTTATTTTTAAATAGAATTCCAATTGATATTTATGTAAATAAAAAGTTGTTGTTGTTGTTGTCGTCATTTTTTTTATATTTTCTAATTTATTCCTTTCAATTGTACCTAAAATAACTTTAACATACAAATCTAATTTCATTCTAAGATTATTGATTAAATATTTTAAATTCTTATTTTCACGGTAATAGATATAAGTAAAAATAAATTTTCTTCTTTGGGGTCCTATATTCATTGTAAGAAGAATATCCATATCTATAATATGACTTCCTTTTAAGACTTATTGTACTGCTGTTTCGTTGTTGGTTTGTACAACAGTTTTTAATTCAATCATCCTCCATACTATAAATCCAAATATAATACCGTATATTATGTGAAATCCTAATGAACCTATAGCTATAAGTGGATAAAGCCCCTGAAAGTGAGCTGCTATTCCAAATAAATATTGGTTAGGAGCAGATATAGCAAAAGCATCTAATTTGGGTTGAATTATAAATGTGGCTAAGGGTAAGAACAACACTATCCATAGAGAAACACCTGCAATTATCCCATAAGTTATACCTCTCTTAAAATTATAGGGAAACAATTTGTTCCAAAATACTGCTCCTTGACCAAAAATGTTACCTGCTACAGTGCCTGTTGCAATATGTAATGCAAATCCAATATATTGTGATACAGCGGTATCATAGAAACCAAGAGAAGTACCTATTACTGCAAAGAAAGTACCTATAGGTGTTTGTGATACAATATCAACAATAACTAATAATCCTGATATTGCCAAAGCAGATATAAATCCTGCGAATGTAGAATACAATATCAAATACTTTGAACTATGATCAAGTTTGAACATATTATTATGACATAAACTTTCTCATATAAAAAATAGGACATAATTCTATAATATAGTGCCAACTAATATGATTAAACGAATGATAAATAAACAAAAGATAGGGATCTGAAATTTCCTATACATAAAAAATCGTAAAGGATGATTTCATTTGTAAATCATTCTTAATGTAATCTAAATAGATGGTAAAATAATAAGATATCGATTATTTAATAAATAAGTAGTTAACAGAGGATGTATGTCTAAATATTAAATTTGTAGTAAAAAAAGAAGAGTTACGGTAGTTTGAGTTGAATAATGTAAGGATTGGTTAATATCATGCTTTTAACAGATTAGATAAATTTTATATAATTAAAAAAAAATTTTAATAATAAAAATATGTATCTTTAATTAGGTTATAAATATTATATCTTCATTTTGATATTATTTTGTTTCTATTTTCCCAAGTAAAAATCTAAGTGAATCTTCTAATTCTGAATTAAAAAAGTTGTAGCCAGATGAAACTAATTTTTTGGGAATGACATAAGTATTTGCAGAAAGTAATTCCTTTGACATTTCACCAAAGATTAGTTTAGGTATATTTTGATTTATTGACAATGATACTTTTGGATTAAATATTTTTGTGAGTGTATCTGAAAATTGTAAATTTGTAACTGGATTTGGTGATACAATGTTAATTGGACCTTTAATAGAAGTATTTGTTATAGAATAAAAAATACTTTTTATAACGTCTTCTATTGACACCCAACTGATGTACTTATTTTTATGTCCAATTGTTATTCCTAAACCTAATTTTAAAGGGGTTAGTAATTTTTGTAAAATACCACCTTTTGGAGTTAATACCATACCAAAACGTGTGTTGACTACTCTTATCCCTATTTCTGTTGCTTCTTTAGTAGCCATTTCCCATTTTTGACATACGTCAGAGATAAATCCTTTCCCTGGATTGCTGTCCTCTGTTAAATACTCATTAGGCCTATCTCCATAATATCCAATTGCAGAGGCACATATTAATAGCGACGGAGGACGTGATAGCTTTGTTAAAGATTCAGATAAAAGTTTAGTACTTCTAATACGGCTATCAAATATTCTTTGTTTTTTTACGTTTGTCCATCTTCCAAATATGTTTTCTCCTGCAAGATGAATGATTATATCAAATCCCTCAAGTTCATGAGGATCTAATTTATTATATTGCGGATCCCAAAAAATACTTTTTTTATCTTCTTTATTTGTTTCAAGAAGTAAATCCATATTGTTAGTATTTATTACCTTTCTTACAAGACGCGTAATTTTGTGTCTGCCAATACTAGTTAATAATGGAATAAGGGAAGATCCTATCAATCCGTGGGAACCTGAAATAAGAATACGTTTTCCCTTTTCTTGAGGTATTTTTTCAAGAAAAGTGTCATTAATTAAAATACGTGAACGATAAAGAAATAATTGATTCAAGTAATTTTGCATTCTTTTTTGTATAATTTTGGATCCAATTTTACCAAATCTAGGTGTGTACTCTATTTTATCTTCTATAATGCATTGATCGAAGGAGTTTTGAGGTATGAAAGAATGAGTATGTTCCCATTTTTTGAAGGGACCTTTTATCATTTTATCTTGAAATTGTCGATTGTGAATGTAACCAAAATGTTTAGCAATCCATTTGAAAGTTATTGGACCAACATTAATATGGAAAACTGAAATAGCATCATTTTTAATTCCTCCTTTCTGATCAATCACGTTCAAATTACTCCAAGGAGGAACAAGTCTTTCTAAAGCACCATTTCGTGTATGATAATCAAAAAGATTATGTATGTTACAGGTGATTAAAGATCTTTTTACGAATCTATTTGTTGAACTATTTTCATTAATTATTTTGACTCACTATATATAAAATATTAAAGATAATTTATTTACTTATTATCATAATTGATATAAACTAGGCACTATCACACATATGTTTTTATTACAAATTTATTATATTTTAATTAAGACCTTTGTATTTTTGGATCTTTATCTATTTTATTATTAATTAGTTGTATTGAATAGATTTGAGGTAATCTTTGAAAGTATATTTGTGTTTATTTCTTTAAAAGTTCGTTGCTATAATTTTATATATATTAGTAGTAAAGTTATTTTTTTTGTTCCATTACTAATTTTCCTTATTGCTAGGGAATTTTTTCAATACTAAATTTGTCTATTACTTTTAAATTATTATTGTTTGTCATTGAGGGTACACATGATTCAAGATTTATTTTCTCTTTTCCTGTTTTCTCTGTTATTTCCATTTGACAAATTAAATTGATATCATAAAATACTCCGTCTAATCTTTTGCCGTCTATTTTTAGATCTACAAAACCAAATCCTTTGTTATATTGGTTAGCGACATAATACGGTACGTTGTCTATTCTATGAAGTTCGTCTCCACCTACTCCAACAACCAAAAAGATAGTTCCATTTGGATTAGTGAATATATTGTTATTATTGCTACTACTACTTTGGTCTACAATAGGTTTAGAAATATCTAATTTATTTAAGGAAAGAGGTAGAGTTCTACTATAAATATGATTATGACCTTGGATTACTAGATCAACTCCATATTTATCAAATAGAGGTTGATACTTGTCTCGGATAATATACTCTTCAAATTGTTTGGATAGAGGAGAATACATTGGCTTATGAAACATGACAAAAATCCAATCAATCTCTTTATTTTGACTAGTTTTTTCTAAATCTTCCAATACAAATTGATATTGTTCATTATCAACCTTTAGAGCTGGAACTTTTGCATTAGATTTTAGAAATTTGTCAAGTGCTGGAATTTCTATATCAATTGAATTTTGTTCAAGTAAATTATCTAAACCTTCTAATGGAAAACGCTTAAGGAGTGGTTCTTTCTTTTCATCAATAGTGGTGGTATCTTTATCTTTCTTACCTTTCTTACCTTTCTTATCATCCTCTATTGTATTTGTAGTAGTTGTTTCATTTATTATTGCTGTGGATTCTAGTGTATCAACAGACAGCTCTAATTGTGTATCAAGTACAAGTACATGGACATTTTGATAATCAAAAGAATAATATGGTTTATTTAGGTTATAGTGATTCAAGAGTGATTGTTGCAAACTTTCTCCTTTTACACCTTCTTCCTCATAATCATCATGATTACCTATTGCTATCTTCGTTTTTGAATCTAATGATTTGGTCATATTAAACCAACAATCAGGTGTCTTTTCATAACTAAGATCTCCTGCAACAAGAAATAAATCAGGATCTAATTTCTCTATATTTTTAATATTTTCTTGTGCTCTTATAGAACATCCAACATCTGCTACAGCTATAATATTAAAATCTTTATTCTCTTGATTGGGGGTCTGATTTTCAAGTGCAAATGAATAATTATTTAAACAAAGTATCATCACAGCAATAAAATTAATAGTAAGAACCAGCATAAACGATGATATATTTATAGATCGTTTGAAAAAAGATAAACTCATTTTATTTCTTTATTGTAAACAATAAGTGTTTTAGATAAAAGTAATGTGATACAACTATCTAACTAAACTAGATGCCTAGATAAAAACAAAATTAAAGTTATTACAGACTTGTACTAATAAAAATGTGCGAATTCGTTTTAATTTTTATTTTTTAACAAAACTCACTTGACCGTTAATCTCCAAATGAGATGATTTTATATCAGAAATGTTATCAGTTCCACTTAGCCTCATATAGGATTCTAATTCTTTTTTTGAAATTTTTGCTTTCTTCATTGATTCATCAATAATTTTCCCATCTTTTACTAACAATATTGGATCGGATACTATGGCTTTGCTAAATTTATTATATCTTGATGCTAGATAATCATAAATTTTGAATATTGCTATTGCTATAATAACTACTGTAAATCCTTGGGGGATAGAAGTTTGATTCGGATTTACCATGGATTGACCTACTGCCTCTCCCAATCCCAGTATTATTATTCATTTCTATTGTACTTAATTGACCCATTCCTTTGTTTCCAAGCCATCGTATTACAAATACAATTAAAAGTGCAACAATTGCTGTACTGAAGCTAACTGCAACGAAAGTGTTAAAGTCTATATTGAATGCATTTTCTATAATTTGAGATAATGATTCTATTGGCATATGACTCAACTAATAACGTCAGTTATAATTTTATGGTAAGTAATTATTTAGTTTATTATAAAAAAGTTAGTTAATAGAAAAAATAATAATTGTAAACGAAAATTGGATAATGTTATAAAAAACTCATAAATATAAAATTGAGTTTGTTTTTTTATGATTAGTGTTTTATTTTCAAAAGTGGATGAATAGTATGAAAGTAGGATTAGTCATTCCTCAATTTGGAATAAATGCTAACAAAGAAAACTTAAATATTGTAAATCTATAATGCATTATAAATAATAATTTTTTTGATTTAAAAATAATGTTTATTTTTATGAATTATTCCTGTAACAAATATTATTTTATTCTATAAACAGCACCCAAATTTTCTGATTTTGATTGCTTTAGTCCTGATACTACATATAGGTTTCCATCAGGACCTTGCTTCAAATCGGTAATAATGCTAAAACCTTCTGCGAATAGTATATCAGCAAACTCAGTATCATCTGCAGCTATTTTATCTTTTAGAACGCCGTTTAAAAGTAGTCCAGTTCGATTATCGTTTAGATCAAAATGAAATATTTGTCCATCTACAGATCCCACAAACATGTCATTTTCATATTTATCTCCCAAGTTTTTGGACTCAAGAAATAATAGTGCAGTTGGGGGTGTTGATTTATCCCATGTGAATTCAGGAGGAGAATAATGTCCTTTACCTTCAAAATATACCAAGTCTTTAGGATTTTTACCTACAGTTACATATTCGCCTTCCTTGCCATCTGTTTGCAATTTTTTACCTTCTTCATTCACTCTCCAAATGCCGAATATCTTATCAGAACCACTATTGGATCCTGGTTCTGCTAAATTAATTTCATCACCAAATTTAGGACCATTTTCCGTAAACCATAATTTTCCTGTAACCGGATCGAAATCAATCCCAAAACTATTTTTTACTCCATAGGCATAATACAAGTTAAGAGGATATTCATTTCCAATTATTCCCTCACCCACCGGTTTGCCATCTTGGGTTATTCTTAGAACTCCCGCCCTTCCATCTACTGGTTTACCATCCTCATAATTTTGAGTTTTCGTTCGGTATATCTCTGATGGAATAGTATGTTGGAAATTTCCTACAGTAACATAAAGATTATTGTCTGGTCCAATATCTATTATTCCACCAATATGTGCAGGATCTGGAAATGAGGGAATACTTAACAATAATTTTGGATTTATCAAGACATTATTTTTATTATCAAGATCATATCTATAGATTCTATTCTCACAACCTGTATTTTTCCCCTCACACACAACATAATACAAAAAGACGTTATGAGATATGTTGTTATTTTGGATAGATGTACCCTTATCATCATTGAGATTTTTCTTCTCACTTATAGCAATTCCTAGCAAGCCTCGTTCATCTTTTACACTTACGTCAACCTGTAAAAGTGGTTTATCTAGTATTACACCATTAGTAACTCGTTTAACTGTTCCTGCTTTTTCCAGTATTAAAAAATCATCTGGACCTAAAAATGCCATTGTAGTAGGAAAATCAAGTCCTGATGTTACTAGCTCGATTTTCAACTTAGGATCAGAAAGAATTATACTTTCATCACCATTACCATCACTAGGTTGATTTTGCTGTGCATAAATATTACAAAAACTAAAAAATAAAATAGGAAAAGATAACATAATAATTCTATTTCTATTCATTTTATCTAACTATAACATCATATTATAGTACTCTATTTATAAATTAGGTCCTAATACAGCAAAAATTTGTAATTCTATGCCAAATCTTGAAAATATCACGATAAAATAAGAATTGTTCTATCATGGTGATATCAAATAAAAAAACTAAATATCTTGGTCTGATTAATATAAATCTTGAAATTATCCTTATCAATCTTTCGTTTCTACATTTTTAATTATTTTTCTTTAAACTATTATTCATATTCATATTTATTTCTAATTTTTATTTGTTTATAATTATATTTTTATAGTCTTTTTATTTATTTTAAATAATTAAATTGATCTTTAAAATTCACTTATAATTTTTAACAAATTAATGGTAAAATATTTCATGAATATTTCAAATCCGTAGATAGTGAAAATAACTTTAAGAATCAATGAGTTGGTATAACTTTATGTAATCTCTATCAAATAAAGATGTAATTTCACTTTCTCATTTGAATATTCGATTCGATCATTCTGCTACCTAGTATTTTTCTATCCTTTTTTTTATTTATTTTGTTTCTGTTGCATAAGATTATCCCAAGCTTTCGTATCTATCTTTTTAGTTGTGTTAGATGGCTTTGGGGCTATATCAAGAAGTACATTTGTATTTGTTTCTTTAGGAGTTTCTATCTTTGTTGAGATTTTAGTATTAGACATATTCACTGATTGTTCCCCTGTTTCACTGATTGGACTAAATTTCTGAATATCGTCTCTTTTTCTATCGGATATATACACATTGCCTTCTGAATCTACTGCTAAGTGTTCAGGATCTTGAAATTGACCATCTCCTTTGCCAAAAGATCCCCATTTTGTAATAAATTTGCCCTCATTATCAAATTTTAATACTCTAGGTTGTTGACTACATCCGGGATCGGATTGTGGATCAGTTACGTAAACATTATCATATTTATCTAAAGCTATGTGTTCCATATGACAAAATTGATTGTCACCACTTCCTTTAGCACCCCACATCAAAATTGGTTTCCAATTACTGTCAAATTTCTGAATACGCTCATTTCCTCTTTCATTTACAAAGAAATTTCCTTTAGAATCTATTTCTATTGTAGTGGGAAGATTAAAGTCTCCTGATTTGTTACCTAATTGTCCAATAGACTTGATATAGTTACCTTTTGTATCAAATTGCGAAATACGATTATTTTTAGAATCTGCTACGTAAACATATTTAAGATCTTTACTTACTGCAACATGTCTTGGATTATCAAATTTTCCTTCTTCAGCACTTGGAACTCCATTTACATTACCAAATTTCAAAATAAATTTACCTTTACTATCAAACTCTTGTACTCTATCATTAGCACGGTCTGCTAGCCAAATATTCCCTTCTTTATCAACATCAATTCCATATGGAATATGCATTTGTCCATCGCCGGTTCCGTCTTCACCAAATTTGAAAAGGAATTTACCATCTTTATCAAATGCTTGAATACGACTACCATCTCTATCTACAATGTAAAGTACAGTTTCTTCTTTATTAAAATCTAAATCATGAGGTCGAAGAAATTGACCATCTCCTGATCCTGCTCCTCCCCATTTTTTTACAAATTTGTATTCTGTAGCATTTTCAAAGGCATTGACTGTACCTATTGTTAATAACACTATTAACAATAAAGAAACAGAAATTGTAAAAAATAGAATAAACAAACGCTTTGTATCAGTAGATGAATTCATTTGAATTATTAGTTTAAATGACTATAAATAGTATTTTATATATCTTTATAAGGAAAACAACAAAATATTCAGAAAAAATATTCATCTTTTATTTTATAAATTACAATGTAAAGGAAAAAATAAGTTTATTATTAGTAACAATAATTAACAATATTTATATTATTTTAATAGGCCATAGTATATCAATTCTTCCCTATTTTCATAAACTAGAATAATAAAAATTGGAGATATTATGACTACTTTATATAGATACTTATTAATTATTGGAGTTCTTTAACTAATAAATTTTTTTGAATAAATCATTTAATATATATATAAAATACAATACCTTCACTGAGTTGAATTATTGTATTTTGTTATAAATCATACCAAAATAAATACTCAGTATTTTTCTTTCTATATTACCTTAGTATTTCTGATTTATTCCCATTTATTTGGATTGGATTTAATGTAAGGTTTGTTCGAACTTTTTCATAAGATTATCCCAAGCTTTCGTATCTATCTTTTTAGTTGTGTTAGATGGCTTTGGGGCTATATCAAGAAGTACATTTGTATTTGTATTTGTTTTATTAGGAGAATTTTCTTGATTTAATAGTAGATCAGTATTAGCGATAGTATTAGTATTAGTTATACTCGGTATAAGGTTGCTTTTTTCCTCTTGTGTATGTTTTACAATATCTAATTTGGTAGTATTGGTAGTAGTGATGTTTCCAGATGGGACTATTCGGAAAACAGCCCCAAACTTTGCTGTTTTTGATTGCTTTAGTCCTGATACTATATAGGGATAACCATCAGGACCTTGCTTCAAATCGGTAATAATGCTAAAACCTTCTGCAAATAATATATCAGCAAAATCTGATTTATTGTCTGCTATCTTATCTGTTAAATTACCTTTTAGAACTAATCCATCTCTCTTACCATTTAGATCAAAATGAAAAATTCTTCCACCATCGGCAGATCCAACAAATATATCATTTTGATATTCAGAACCTAACTTGTCTGAATCAAGAAATAATAATGCAGTTGGAGCTATTGTTTTTACCCATATGAATTCAGGAGGATTATAATGTCCTTTTCCATCAAAATTAACTAGATTAGGAGGATTGTTTCCTACAGTTATAGATTCACCGTTTTTATTCTTTAACCTATCTCCAAATTCATTGGCTTCCCAAATACCGTATACTCTATCGGCACCACTATTGAAACCTGGTTTTACCACATTAATTTCATCTCCAAATTGTGGTCCATTTTCCGTATCCCAAAGTTTCCTTGTTACTGGATCAAAATCAATTCCAAAACTATTTCTAATTCCATATGCATAATAAACGTTGAGAGGATATTTATTTCCAAGTATTCCTGAACCCTTAGCATTTAGAACCGGATAACCATCCTGGGTTAGTCTTAAAATACCGGCTCTTCCATCCACAGGTTCACCGTCCTCATAATTTTGAGTCTTAGTTTTGTATATCTTTGTAGGAATAGTATTTTGGAAATTTCCAACAGTAACATAAAGATTTTCATCAGGTCCTATATCTATTATCCCACCAACATGAGAAGGATCTGGAAATGAAGGAACACCAACCAATAATTTTGGATTTATCAAGACATTATTTTTATTATCTAAATCATATCTATAGATTCTATTCTCACAACCTGTATTTTTTATCATGTCTTTACATATAATATAATACAGAAAGACATTGTGAGATACATCTTTATTTTGTACCATTAAAACATTCTTATAATCATTTTTATTCTTTTCATTTATGGCAATTCCCAATAAACCTCGTTCATCTTTTATACTTGGCTTAACATGTAAAAGTGGTTTGTCATTCAAAGTTCCATTCACATATCTTTTAACATTTCCAGTATTTTTTTCCAGGATTAAAAAATCATCTGGACCCAAAAATGCCATTGTAGTAGGGAAATCGAGTCCTGATGTTACTAACTCGATTTTTAAGTTAGGATCATATAGAGTAATATTTTCAGCACCCAGAGGTTGAGTTTGTTGTGCATAAATATTACAAAAACTAAAAAGCAAAATTGGAAAATAGAAAGATAATAATAATAGGATAAAGATACTTCTATTCATTTTTTCTCTATCTATAGATATAATAGTAACTGAATATATATATAAATTTTAAAAAAAGAATATTACCTTTTTTTTCCCAACAAATATACATAAAATTTCTTATTAACCATAAATTAACATCTTATTCTACTAATCTTACCATTAAGTGCTCAAATTCATCTATAACTTACAGATTTCACAGTAGTTATTAAGCATTTCCTCTCCTATGTTACCATTTTTATGTTACAGACTTGTATCAATAATCTTTTATAGTAATTATTCTGTCTTACAGACATAATAATTTCGTACCTTTTAATTATGAAGAATTTTATCAAACTTTTATAACATTTATACAATGTAAAATTAAATAATAGATATCCTAATCAATTCTTTTATGTGGATATTCTCAACAGTTAATAACAGATTATACTTCCTTTGAAAAACTCAATTGTCTTACCATAATTTACTAAAATACCTCTCTTGGATTTCAGTTATTATTCAGTACCATCATAGTTTATAGAGATACGAATTGAAGAAAAGGGCCCGGGCATGACGTTGATATCAACTCTAACATAATTGTATTAGGATCATTTAATATTTAAATTATAAGAATTAGATACAATAAAATGAATCTCAATTGTATTCCTATTGCTTACCTAAGAATATAGAAATTTATTGCAATAAATTATTAAATCTAACTAATATGGAATACACGGAATAACTAATAGAAAATAATAAAAATAAATCTAATTAGTTTTATCTAAATTAATCTACAGTTAAGTTATAGGTTATCACACGATGTAACGGGACATCACTCATAATTATAGATGGAATATCTTGGAATACTTCTGTCCTTATTTCATGTTTACCAGGAGGTAATGGTTTTATGATGGGCATTATAGCATTTATTTTTGCTTTATGAGACCCAAGTTTTATATCATACGGATTATCTTTTTGTGTAACATTTAAAATAAACCAATCTGATGTGATCCTAAATTTATCAATATCAGGTATTTCTTTTCCATCAATTGTTACTTTTACAACCGCATATGGATTATGTGAATAAACGCAATCCTCTATAATCTTATCATTTGGATTTTCAAATTCTCCATAACTACAACCTTCAGTTAATGCAGGAATTACAATTGGAGTTTCAGAAATTTTACAATTATAGTTACGATATTCTATTTCACTGTAAAAATCAGAAAGAAAAGTCATATTTTCATCTTTTAATAATAGACATTCAGTTGGTTTGTAATTAGGAGAAGCAGGAGATTTGTCTGATTCAAGATTGACATGCAATTCCCAAAATTTTGCCTCCCATTCGCCATATGTGCGATTATAAGGTTTAGAATCGGGTGCAAAAACATAATCTTCTATTGATTCTATTGCCAAAACATTTGTAATAGAGAAAAATAAAAGTGGTAGACTAAAAATTAATAAAATTTTAATTGTTATTTTATTAGATAGTTTTTCCATTTTTGATAAGAATATTTAATTTAATTTTATAATATTTTAGGTTTACTTATGAGAGCAAAACTAAAGCCTGCTAATATCACTCATAACATTATTTCTTGTTATTATTGCTTGATCGTTTGTATTCTAATTCTCTTTTTACAATTTGAAAAAGTTTTTCTATATCTTCTTTTTTCAGTTCTTGTCGAGGTTCTTTTTCTTTTTGCCTTATATCCAATTCATTACTTTGTAACGCTTTAGTCATTATTCCTTTAATATCTTGTTCTAATTGTGACTTTGCAATATTTCTAAAAAATCCGTATTGGTGAATTCTGTTGGCAAAATTTCTAACTAAAGACATATCTTTACTAATATGAAGTGATGCAGAATAAAAGCCCATAAAAAGAAGATAAATTGCCAATCCTACAAATAAAATTGTAATTAGTCCAAATGGAGGGAAGAGAAAACGAGGAAAAGGGGTTTCTTGAGTTGACGTAAGAACAAGTAATAGTCCAAATGTAACTAAAACCAAATAGTTTCTAAAGGATTTATTTGGTATCTTTCTTATTAGTAGCCATAATGTTATACTAACCATAGTTGCACCTATAAAAGTAATAATTGTAGAAAGTATTGTATAAAAAGGTAAAAAGATAGATGGATTTAATTGATATAAACCTATCAAAAGTTTTAATGTAACTGGAAAAAATTCTATTAAGAAAAATAACATGGGAATTGATAAAACAAGCCAAAATTTTTTTCGATTATTTCTACCAAAATAATCATATAAAAGAAAAGCAGTTAAGACCCAAATAGAGCAAAAAGTGATAAAAAATGATATTCTATAAAAGGGGTAAATCTCAGAAAGGTTAACTGATATTACATGAATTGTTCTTTTCAAGTCTGATGGTAATATAGTTTCAGTAAAGTGTCCAAGTTCAGTTAAAGTATACACTAAAGAAAGAGCAATCAAAACAATAAATGTAACAAATGATATAGCATATACTAATAATAATTTGTCGTTATTAGATTTAAACCAATTAAAAAATTTTATACTTCCCCAGACACTAAAATAAATACCAGTAAAATGAGTAATGATTAAGAGAGAGTAAATTAAATAAATGCTATAACTATTATATATAATCATTTCAGAAAAAAGAACTATAATTAATAGACTAATTGTAATTAGATAGATAACAATGAAATTGTGTATGAATTTTACTTTATCTCCTAAAATACTATAATTTTTTAAGAATACATTTTTTATTGTAAATATTAATACCATATTAATAAATATAAAAAGGCTTACAAAAATCAAAAAAATTCCAATAAGAAAGGCTTTATTTTCAGGAATGTGAAATGTTTCACTAAGTTCTATAAATGATGAATCAAAATATACAAGTAATAATAATGTCATAAAAATAAAAATATATTTTTGAGAAAGAAAATTAACAAAATTACTTGTTTTACTAAGCACTGACCAAACCAACATTTACATTAATGCAAAATACTATATTGATTTTACTAGTATTAAGAAAGAATAATAATAGAATGTAATAGATTAATTATCTTCATTTAGACTGCTTATTTCCATAGATGCACAACTGCGTTATTATTAAGTATAAAACGAGTCATACCAAATTAAAGAAATTTTTATAGATTAATGAAGGGGATGGACCTTAAAAGAGCCCGGGCATGACGTTGATATGACTCTAAACATCTATAATATTCAGATATTCTAATATAAAAAATTTATTTAATAACCTATTTTCTATCACTATCATCATGATCATCATCAATTTTTATTAATTATTCCAGTTATACGCCTAATTAGATCTCTGTTTTTGATTGGTTTTTGAATAAAATAATTTTCTCCAATTTTTTTTCTCCCATTCACTTTCTAAATGTGAAAAATATGTTGTAAAAAAGATTCCAATAATTGGAAATTTATCAAGAATGACCAAAAGCCTAAAATGATAAACCAAAAGTGCATATATATGCTTTTATTGAGAGATTAATTAGTCAGAAATTTTATTTTCCAGTTATATCTCGAAGTTTTTCCAAGAATTCATCTATCTTTTCTTTATATTTTTTAACTGAATAGAAAATTGGATTTGCTTGTAAATTTATTTTTGACTAATCATAGATATATACCAGAGACGAAGCAACACACACACTGCAGTAAGGACATTTCATAAATTGACTATAAAGTTGTATGATTGAACAGGTTCATCTGATAAATGATGATGCTTATCCTACCTCCAATTTCGTCACGGTCTGAAGTAACCATAATTTTTCAAACATTGTTACATATGTATAGTTTATCTCTTCGTTGTCAGAATATGTTACAGCATACGCTGTTTCCTTATCATAATCGATAGGATCTGTAGTCGAAACTAGTAGGAACTTAATATTGTCAGGGACTATGATGATATCATTATTCTCTAGTTTGGTTTCAAAGATCCGTACATTAGCGACCTCTCTATAACTATTAATAATACTATCATCGACACCCAACGGAAAAAGAATTCTTACTAAAATATTTGAACTTGTTTTTTTCTTCAAAAATTTTAGGATACTTTGTGTTTCTTTTCTTTTCAAGGTATTTATATTACAGAATAAAATAGTGATCCCGTCTTTTGCGCCTTTTATTATTTCATCAATACGATTCTCAACCAATTGGAAACCTTGTATGTTTTCTGTATGCAATTGATCCTCTTGGGGAAGTTGATCTTTGTCTTTGACCGAAATATTATCCCGATATTCTGCTGCATAGTCTTCTTTCATTAAACTCTGCATAGACACCAGCTTACTATATATTTCTGCAGAGTCTTCGCTTAATATACGAATCAGTTTGTAATACCAAAATAATGAGGCTAGAATACTTAGATAGGCGAACGCCCACATCCCTTCCCATATCAATTCAGTCTTCGAAAGAAATTCTTCATCAACAATTGCTAACGTAAGATAGAAGAAATCTGTGATAATTGTTAATATTAAAAAAGAGGTAAATAATATCCAGTGATAGATATAAGGGTTATTTCTGGGTAACTTTGTTAGAATGAGAATTGAAAGAGATAATAAAATACTATCGCTGTAGTTAGTTATGGTACTAATCACAATATCAGGCCATTGGGATTGAAAATCTACTTCCTCGCTAAAAACTATGATAGTTGATATTACAGGTACTACAAATGCGAGTGTTACTACAAACGCAATCACCCTACGTTTTATTAATCCATCTCTGTTTATAGTCTTAAATGATCTGTAGGTAAATAGAATTAAAGGTACATAGCCAGCAACATAGAAAATTTCCCCGACACCTGGGTATGGGGCATCCGTATCTAATACAATTTGATAATA
>JAICEO010000015.1 GCA_025924135.1 Nitrososphaeraceae archaeon
AGGGTTCAATGAAGAATTTAGAAAAATACGATTGGCATTGGGTAAAACAATCAATGAAGACTACTTTATTCAAAAGCCCGTCGAAATGGAAGACTTACTTAAAAAATTAACTTCTATAATGAATATCTAAAAATGATATAGGTAGGTCTATCTATATTAAATAAATCTTTAATATTATCTATTTATTACTAAAGCATTAGACTCTTATTTTAGCTCGGCTAGCAGCTAATGCTATTAGAGGGAATTATAAGTGAGGAAACTTACAATTGAGGATTCAAAAGGAAATATATTCGATAAGATATATTTGAAATTATTAATTATATTAATGAACAAATAACTAATATTCATATCTTTAATATTTCTTTTTATATACTAAAGGTAGTAGTAGTAGTAAATAGAAAATGTGAACAAATAAAATATAGAACTTATATTTTCTTTATTGTATTATATTTTAATAATTGTTATAACAATAGAAATATTCTTAAGTTCTAACTTTAACTTCAACTATATAATTAATCATTATATTGTTATCCTCAACTATAGAATTATATTTTTGTCTATTTTGTAATTGCCTAAGGTTAGAATGGAAAAGCAGAGTATTGCTGTAGTTACTGGCAGTTCAACTGGAATAGGGTTTGAAACCTCTTTGTTATTGGCTAGAAATGGCTTTTATACATATGCTACAATGCGAGACACATTTAAGAGTGATAAAATTGAAAAAATTGCATATGAAGAGAATCTTCCTTTAGAAGTTTTATCAATGGATGTTGATAATGATGATTCAGTAAGAAATGCTATACAGAAAATAATTGATAAAAAAAAGAAAATTGACATTTTGGTAAATAATGCAGGTTATGGTTTATTTGGTGCTTTAGAAGACATATCAATAGAAGAAATAAAAAAACAATTTGAGACAAATCTCTTTGGTGCAATTAGAGCTATTAAAGAAGTTTTACCTACTATGAGAGAGCAAAAGAATGGAATACTCATAAATGTAACTTCTATTGCAGGGATAGTAGGAGTTCCTGCAGAATGCATATATGTAAGCACAAAATTTGCATTAGAAGGATTAAGTGAATCCATATCATATGAACTTCAACCATATGGAATAAAAGTAATCCTTATTGAACCAGGTGTTATCAATACTAATTTTGTACCAAATATTAAATTTCCAAATCAAATTGACGATAAATTACAAAAACCTCTTTTGAAAGATGAAAAGAAAGAAGAATCCAAAGTTAATTATGCTAATAATGATTTTAAGACAAATAATTCTTCATATTATTCCAATACTATAGATACATTTCTTTCTCATTATTATGCTGCTATGAAAAATGCTCCATTACCAAAAGAAGTCGCTACAGTAATACTTGAAGCACTTAAAAATGCTTCAAATTCTCCAGAATCTTTGTTTAGATATATAGTGGGAGAAGACGCTAAAACTTTTGCACAAGCAAAAAAGAATATGTCTGATTCACAATTGTATGAATTTATTTCAAATAAATTGCTAAAATAAGTTATCATCATATAAAGCATTAGAGAATTATTACTACCTACGATCAAAATAACCAATTAAATTTATAAGCTGAAATAAGCAACAACTGAAGACTCCAATCGCTAGTGACTAATCCATATAGTTTTTAAATATTGTCTTTTGAAAGTAAAAAACTAAATTCATGATGAAATAGAACCATACTACATCCAGTACTACTCCTTCCCAGCTTGATAAATAGGTAATGAATGTTGTATTAATTCATATTTGCTGTATACTTACTTCAAGAGCATCTTTAACATTTTTTGTAAATTCTAAAGTTGTAGTTGTTGTATAACTATTGTATCTGCCAGAATTTCTAACATAATATAAATAATCTTTCATTTCATTTTCATATATCAAAACATTATCTGCAATAATTACTGATTTATTATTGAGCAAACCATTATCTTCTACAAGTTTAAGATATCTAAGATAATGATTTTTGACTGCATCTATGAAGACTAAGTCAAATCTATAAAGATTCTTAAGAGTAGGAATAATCTTTAAAGCGTCACCAGTAATTACTTCTATTCTATCTGATAACCCGGCTTTCTCTATATTCTTTTTTGCAATATTTGCAAGTTGCTGATCTATTTCCAAACATGTGAGAATTATTTCATTATTATTATCATCATTATTATTATCTTCATAGATATTATCATTATTCATACTTAAGAGAAAATTTGCCATCAAAATAGCTGAATATCCATGCAAAGTCCCAATTTCAAGTATTTTTTTAGGTTTATACTTGTTGATAATATTTTCAATGATATCTCCTTTTATGGGACCAATCGATGGAAGAAAATCCTTTTTAGCAATTTCTTCTAATTCTGATAAAACATCTAATACTTTCTTCTTATTGGTAGTAGCAACGTTATTATTATTATATCTATAATTTATCAAGATCTATATTTCTCACTCTGTATTATATAGATTAATTGTCAATCGATTAACATATGTCATTTAAACAGTAATAACCTATAAAACATGTGAAAGAACTTTGTATTTACTCTCTATAATCAAAAAAAAAGGGAATAATTAATTCTCAAAGAATATTATTAATACAAGTAAACATTCTTTAATAATGTTTTCAAAATGCATGAAAATTCACATAAAATGAAATTATCCAATCCTTCAGTCGTAATCGTAATCGTAGTAGTAGTGGGTTTGTTGTCCTCTACTGGGGTTATTTTCTTTCCTCTAGTATCGGAACAACAAGAAAGTGAACCTGGTTCTGTTTTGAAATTAGCAAAAGCAAATGTTTCGATAGATATTCCCATATCTAAAGGATATATTGATGGCAATATAGCATACTTTATTGCTACTGATGCTTCTGATAAACATGCTGTATCTTCTATTACAAACAATACAGGTTTTCCTGTAAATTATGCTCCACTTTTGAACAATATATCAGAATCAATTCGTGGCCAAGGGTACGTGTTTTTAAATGGAGTGCAAGGTGAAGCACCAGGTGGTTTTCAACTTCCAGTTGCAAATGCAGTACCAGGAGATAAAGATTACAGCCCATTATGGCAGACAAACTTTGTAAAATGGAATGATAATGCAACTGCAAGAGAATTAAAGTCGGTAGAAGAAATTATGACTGCTCAGCAAAATGGAGAACTCAGCATTACAGAAACAAATATCATTGTAAATAGCCCAGCTATAAAATGGCAAGATGGTTCATAACAAGCAAATTAAATAAATTAAACTAGAGGTAAAATGTAACGAAATCTCTTTTTATTTCTTGACAAGAGACATTGAATTTATAAATGATTAACTATTCCCATCTATTAGCACACTAAATTTGTATTGACCTTATTATAATATTATATTTATAAAATTATATCAAACAATATTCATTATTCAAATCAATATACAACTGCTATCAAATGATTGTTAACGTTAAGCGATATAATTGACATTTAATACCTGACTGAAATTAAATTATGCAACAACTAAATATTCAAGATACAAAAAGGGTTAGCAATATAATATCAAAGTTCAATCTAATATATATCGATTAATCAATTAAATGCAAACATCTATCAAATTCATTAGTTTTTAATGTTAGAAATTATTTATATTTTTTACACATGTTTTTGATTCCAATGTTTTACAAAATATTCAATTAAAGGCTCAAAATCAGTTTTCGTTAAATTTTCTTTTTTACTTTTATTCTTTGAAATCTTTGCAAATTTACGAGAGTACTTTATACAGGTCCAGCATCCAACAAGAGGAATTAATAGGGCTAAATAATATCCATTATATCTTCCTGAAAATTTCCATGCTTCACCTACAATACAATATTTTGAATCCCGCTCAATCAAATATTTATCTATTTTATCCAAACCTAAAGATAATTTTTTAGACCAAATGGGACATAATTCGTTAAACGTAATTGATTTGGTTACAATATATTTTGATGAGAATCCCAAGTGCATCTTTTTCTTCTTCCAATCAGATTTATTATTATTACTACTACTATGATGAGAAAAAATATTATTAGATAAACTACTTCTTATCATTATATCTTATAATTGAAACATATATTATAATGGTTATTATACTGATGTCAAATTTTTTTCTTCTCTCCTTTATCTTTTTATTAGATAGTATTGTAACTTGATGCAAATAAAGGTATATCAATTAGCTATAACAACATCCAAATATTTTGTATTATTTAAAATTATATATTAGATAAAACTAATAAAACCATCGAAAAGGCAACATATTACAAAAATTATATATAAAGTATATTGTCTAAATATATATGAAGGGGTTCTGTTTGGAGTTCTTTGGACTGAAAAACCAAACTAGAGGATATGTGTTTTATGACATGAGCCTCAAAGAACCTCCTATTTTGTTACTTCGATAGCATAAATATATCTCTTACATATTAAGAAAAAAATGAGATTATTACTTGGGAGAAAGGGTATTACCCCCATGCACAAGTTTTCCTCCCAATGGCTTTGTAATGGTAAAAGTAATATTTTTAATCTAAAACATTTATTATACTTTATGATATTATATCTAATTTTATTATTATAGAAGAAAGATGAATAAAAAACTAGTTCAATATTATAAAAACTAAATTAGTAACATTATTCAAAGTTTATAGAAGATAGTTCTTACTACTCCTAGATGCTCTCCTTCATTTCTAGTAATGCAAGATTCTATTATCTATCATTTAAAACAAACAAAGGAATATGAGCTGTAATATGACCAGTTTCTACTTGTTACTATTCAACTTCAATAACAAATCTCCGAGCAACTATTGAATATTTGAATCCCTATAGATTTCTATACTGTTGATAAAAACATTATATATATATTTTCAAAAATAGTTAATTTTATTATAACATTTTTTTATATATTTTTTTAGATTAATGATCCATAAAATTATTATTTATTATTTTAATCTAATTGCTATAAATAATAATGTACAACAACAATTACAATGGGAAACGATAAAGACATAAAAATAGAAACGGATGAAGAAGTAGGATTAGACGATAAAATAAAGGCAGGAGCAAGAGCATTAGGAAAGAAGATTGAAGATCCTGATAGAGACACCGGCGCAGAATACGAGGCTGAAAAAGCAAAAGAAAGAGTAGTTGATTGATGGCAATGATTCAATCATCTACAGCAACAGCAAGAGCAATATTTATTGCAATAATATTTATCTCTTCTATAGCAACTATTTCAGCATTTGCACAATCACAAAGTATGAATCAATCAATGAACAATGCTGGTGACTCAGCGAATCAAACTGGTGAAGCAATTCAAGGAAATGCTAGTAACGTAGGAGCCAACATTAGTGAAGGAGCAAAAGAACTTGGAAGTAATATCACTGAAGGAGTAAAAAATCTAGCTGAAAATATTGGGGAAAAATTACAAGATTTAGCAAAGTAAAAATAACTAACTATTTTTAATTTCTTTTTATTAAATTATCACTTATTTACCTCAGTAATGTATCTTACTTAATGTTAAATTATTGTTTATGGAAATAAAATAATAATTAAATATATTATTTGTAAATATCCATTATTAATAGATCTATTTCAATTATTCTTATCCTTTTAATGGACAATAGATTAAAATAAGTAAATCACACATTTATCATACATGAAATATAGAAGTAGAACGGAAATAGTATGTAATATACTGGACGCTACAAATGGAGGAGGAGCAACCAAGACAAAAATTATGTACAAAGCATTTATAAGTTATGCGCAATTAAAAGAATATCTTTCTGTTTTGATTGAAAACAATCTCTTAGAATATCGTGATGGAACTCAAACATACAAGACTACAGAAAAAGGATTAAACCTACTAAAAATGCATAACGAAATGGGAGAATTACTATATACTACAATCAAAAACAATTAGTTAATTTCTCTTATTCGATATAATAAAACACGTACATCAGAAATCTCAGATAGATTTAAAGGATTTAGAAGGTGTTTTAATTTTAATTATAATTCTATGCAAATTCTATTAAAATACAATCAAATACAATAAAAAAAATTATTCTAGCAAATCTTGAATTTTAATTCCTTTGTTACTATAACAATAGACGAAAAGCAAACCACCAAGATCTATTCTCACCGAATTCTGGAGGTATAAATTCGGGGAATAAAATCCATTATAACTAATTTACTTACATCGTTGGGATGTGCTGCCGCATAGGAATAACCTGTATGTGAGCCTATTAGCCTATATCGTGTGGAACTAACAAAATTTTTTGTTGATTCGAATCTAATAGATATCAATTGATATATATCTTCTGGAGTTGTATTATCATATACTTGTTACAGGTTTTGAGGACTCTCTTAATCTCCACAAATCACGTACTATGACAGTAATTTTTACCAAGCTGGCATGATATGATGTCATTCATACTATGTTTGTGGCCAACTATGCAACAAAACTATTTGGTCCCTTGACCATCTATCACATAGTGGAGTTGAATACCATTCCCAAATGCCGTCTGGAGTGAAAAGGTCACATTATCAATATCAAAAGATAAGTCTCCAATAAAAGATAGTTGTTGTTGAGGTGTTATTGTAGTAGTATGATCAATTTTTAATGATAATGAACCAAAAATTATTACGGTTACAACAACGAGAATTGTAAGAAAATGACTTCCTATTTTGGGCACGTCTTGGGTTTTATAATAGGGGTTTTTACAATTAAGGTAATAGATTCAGAGATATTGTATGTTACAGGAATTTTTATATATCATTAACTGAATGTAATTTTAATGATATATATCAGAACCATGGTCATTTGTATCGTTAGTATATTTATTTTAACTGGCAATTTTATTACAAAGTCCGATGTTTTTGCTCAAGTTATATCAAATAGTTTAGAAGAATCTGATGTCTATATTCAACTATCCAATATATTAGACAATACTGAAAAGGATTTAAATAATATTGTTCAAGCGATTAATTCTGGAGAAAAAGATAACGCATTAAAAATTACATCTAATATTACTATGAATATCAAAGAAATAAGGACCGGATTAAATCTAATTGTAGATAACCCAATTCACGGTGGAGATTAGTAATTAATTTAAATTATACAATTTTATTTTGTAATTCTTCACACATGTTTAATGCAGTCTTTTTACTTATCTTAATAGCATGTAAAGGTTTTAATAATAACTTTTTCAATAATTTTGAGAAAATACAAGGGATACAAAACTATGATTGGAATATAAAAACTGAGTATTGTTATTGTTGATATTATAAAACACTTTTTATTACTAATTTTCTAAACTTTTTATCAGATACATTGTTTCTTATTTTAATTAGCTTAAAAGCATCATTACCTACTAGATATCTTAACTTTGTTGGATTTTCTGATGTAATTGTTTTTAAAATTACCTTTGCTACGTCTATCGATGGAGAACCATTTTCAAATCTTGATTTAAATCCATTAATTCTCTTTTGTGTCATTTCTGCATATGACGAATTCTGATTATTATGTACCCTTTTTCCTATTTTTAAATTATTATCAAAATTTGTTTTAATTACACCAGGTTCTATAAGTATAACCTTTATTCCAAATTGCTCTATCTCATAAGCCATAGATTCAGATAACCCTTCTAATGCAAACTTTGAACTTACATAAGCAGAAGTAAGAGGAAACCCTATTTTACCCGCTATTGAGCTTATATTTACTATTGTACCACATCTTTGATTTCTCATTATTGGCAATACTGCTTGTGTCACTCTTATAACACCAAATACATTAGTTTCATATTGTTCTTTGAATTCTTCTATAGAAAGCTCTTCAAATGCGCCTACTAATGCATATCCTGCATTATTAACTAAAACATCTATTCTTTCTTGTTCACTTGTTATCTTATTAATTGCTTCTTTAACAGATTCATCAGCAGTGACATCAAGTTGTAAAATTTCCAATGATAATTTTTCTTTTTGTTTTAAGCTAGTAATTGCTTTAGATTTATCAAGGTTACGCATTGTAGCATATGTATAAAAGCCATTTCTAGCCAATAACAAAGAGGTTTCAAACCCTATTCCAGTTGAACTGCCAGTAACTACTGCAACCTTCTTATTTCTGTCACTATTCATTTACTATTATCTCATTATTATTAAGCTAAACAATGCGTTAATACTTTTCATTAAATAAGCTACTTGATAATTATTTCTATATTTAGATACTGCTTGTCAGTTAGCTGCATAAATAGCATCCAAGTAATTGAGATTATATAAAATAAAAGTAACAATAAAAAAGAGAGAAACATTCATAATCTATTAGATTAGATATTCATCTGTCAATCTTACTATTTTAATTTTTTAGTGCTCAACAGTGCTTGAGACTTTTTGGAAAAAAAATAGCAGAACTAACACTATAATTACAATAATTATTAAAACAGCAGCTAATGATATAGGGATTAATCCTTGAAATTAAAAGTATATTTTAAACTACTATTAGTGAGTACGCTAATTCAGATAGCCAAAAAATACTTTTGGTATTTAACTTCAACAAAATATTAATATAAAAACATAAAAATAGAACATATTTATTACTTTATCATTACAGTTAACTAAGATTGTAAAATGATAGAAATTTTTATCTATACATTCGCTCTTTGAAATTATTAGATGTTTGACTCCTTATCATTTTTAAATTATTTTCTATGTTCTCAGCTTCTTTAATCAATGGTTTTATTTCACAGTACGCTTCAGGAATAATTTTGCTTACAACCTGTGCAACATTTGCTGCTGCTCTAAAATCGGGTACTCCTGATATGACATCAACTACAAATACAATGACATCAATATTCTTCCAATTTGATTCATTTAAAAGAATTCCAGGAATTCCATTAACCGTTCCATTTTTTAAAGACAAAATTCCTATATCATTTAATTCCTTCATTTTATTTGGAGAATTCGAAATCACATAAAGCGCAGGGTCTTTTTTTGTTCTATCTTTTTCAATTTCCCTACTTGCAACACTTATTACTGTTTTGCATTTATTATAATTGGACCAATTCAATATCGTATGTGCAATGTGTCTATAGGCTGATGGTTCTAGAATTGCTTCAGAAACAAAGAATGCTAACTTTTTCTCTTCATTTGCATAGATTCTTGCTGGAAAATTCGGTTTAGCATTATAAATTACTGACATAGGAGGAAAAAGAGGAGAATCGAGAATACCCACTAATTCAGTTTTTAACGAATTGATAAAACATCCAATTGCTATAGTACTAGTAAGACCAAAACCGTGGAAACCATCAAATACAACACCGCCTTCAATATTAATTTCCTTTAATTTTCGAATTTCAATTATTGGTTCGGGATGCATGAATAATTTTATAATTCATTATTTTAAACTTTTTGCCTTAATGTTCTTAATGTATAAGTTGTTTCATCTTTATATAAACATTCGAGAGCTAAAAAATACCTAAGTGAATCTATTTTCATCTAATCTTAATATTGAAACTTGAATTTAGACATTATTTATTACAATTTAGTTAATAATAGTAATAATATAAACTCAAATATGTAAGATGTTTTTACTATAAAGTAATACTTAAATTTAAATAATTGTCCTCAATAATAAGACAGTTATGATATGCTAAATTTTCATCAATAGAAATGCTACTTAACTAGACCCATTTCCTTCATCATTATATTAAATCAAGATATATCATGTAGGTAAGAAAAAGAAGAAATAGTTGTGTCAAATCTTTATGTGATATTTTGATTGAATTAATGTATGATTTAAGAGATTTTCCATATCAAGATTTGAGGGACTGCTGTTTGTCCTATATTGACTTCAGATGGATGGATGGGAAAGAAAACATAAGCAAGTAGTAAAGCTAGTATACCAACAATAATTACTATCAAACCAATAAGAAAAATAAAGTTTTCTCTATCAGACCTATTCGCAAAAATTTTCATAATATATATAGTTGAACCAATTTAATTAACATTATCCTCTAGATCTACAATTACATAAAATATACAAATCTTTTGTATCAATAATTTTTATTTTTATGTTATCTGTTTAATATTTCTCAAGACTAGGTTTGAGTTTCAATAAATAGGTATTAGAGGATAACTTTAACATCCATTTTATTTTTACCAACAATCAGGAAATACTAAAAAACCAATACTTTTTACAATATTCTGCTTTTTATAAAAATTCGCTGGTGAACATACCTGTACTTCAATAAAAAATAACATACCAATTAAAAAGATTAAAATTTTCTACATACAAATTTTAATATTTTATCAAGTCTTTATGAACTATCTAACATATTAACTAAGACTGTTTATATTGTTTAATATAATTATTAGACAACATTAACTGAAATGAAAATACAATTCTATCAATTCAAAAACAATTCTAGTTTTTACAAGATAAGGTATATTTAAAAAAATCGTTTATTTTATACTTGTGATTATATTTTTATTTTATATATTAAAGTTATATTTAATAATGAAAAATCCAGAGAATGAATTGTTGAAAAATTAAATAGGAACAATAATTATTTCCTACTAAATAAAACATAACTTTTGTTATATTTTTTAATTTGCAAATAATATGTAGAATGTTTTACTATAGTTATCTTACCTTTTCGTGTGGTATTAATACTAAAATAAGTAAATCATTTATCTAATAATATGGGAAATAGAAGTAGAACGGAAATAGTGGGTAATATACTGGATGCTGCAAATGGAGGAGCAACCAAGACAAAAATTATGTACACAGCTTTTCTAAGTTATGCGCAATTAAAAGAATATCTTTCTGTTTTAATAGAAAACAATCTAATAGAATACCTTCATGGGAGTCAAACCTTCAAGACTACAGAAAAAGGATTATATTTTCTTAAAACACATAACGAAATTGGAGAATTATTACAACAAACTACTCTGGAAAATAACTAATTTAATTTTCCATGCTGAAAATTTGGTAACATCTAAAGATTCTGTGATATCTGGTAAAGAATCAATAACCCTCTCTCACCTACGCCATATAGCAATGAATGAGTAACAGAAACGTATGTTCTGATATTTCATTATCACCTATTTTATTCATAAACCTTATAATGGACATCAACAAAGATTTGGGAACTTCAAAACTAATAATATGTATATTTAAGAATTTAAAAAAAGACCTAGAGAGTATTTCTAAAAGTAAACATACTTGCAGCATTATTTAATATTACAGATATTTTATCCAAATTAAAAGGTCATAAAGAAATAATTCGGAGAAATTAATGAGAAACAGATGGAACTTCTAATCTTTTCTTTTGTTTTTGTTCATATATTTTCCTTTTTTCATCAATTTTATTATCTATATATTTCTTAAAATTAACAGAATGTCTAAATAAAGCGTGAAATTCTATATTGTTTTCTTTAAACAATTCTTCTGCACCTTGTTATCTGTCAATTATACAAATTATTCCTGATACTTCCATGCCCAACTCTTTTATTCGATCAAGCGTTTTATTTATTACACTTTTCCCTGTAGTTATTACATCATCCACTATTACAATTGGCGATAATGGGTTTCCTTCAAAAAAAGCCAATGGGCCATCTGATTGAGGTCCATGTTTTTTTGGTTCTTTTCTCACAAAGAATGCCGATAGCGGATCGGATTCAGTTAAAGAACTCCTCAAAGATATTGCAGTAACCAATGGAATGGAACCTGTTTCCAATCCACCTACAGATTTAACTTTAAACTTTCTAACTTCTTTTAATAATAAATCGCTAATAATATCCAATCCTTCTGGATCAAACATACAATTTTTAGAATTATAATAGTAATTACTAAATTCTCCACTAGAAAGTTTAAATGGTTTATCATA
This sequence comes from Nitrososphaeraceae archaeon, assembly GCA_025924135.1. Lineage (GTDB taxonomy): Archaea > Thermoproteota > Nitrososphaeria > Nitrososphaerales > Nitrososphaeraceae > TH1177. Next base: position 11,889 of record JAICEO010000015.1, read on the forward strand.
GTCAGATATTAGTATTGCTTTTTGTTTTATAAGATTTTCTAATATCTTTTTATTATTCACTAAATTTTCGCTCCCTTTCTCTAATATATATTATATTATAATATTATCTATCCTTTTCTTTTGCAAAATTATAGATTAAATTTAGTAAAAAATATAACCTTATTATTTTTCAATTGTAGATTGCCTCTTCAATAGTAATCATAAGATTTTACCTTTGAAGTTCTTCAATACCCCTTGAAGATATTCTGAGGAAACATAAATTATTACTAAATTTTTTATCTCCCTATTGTGATGAATTAGATTTGGAAAATTGTATTAGAAATGGAAACAGTGAAAATAGACACTCAAGTTACATTCTAATCTAGCAGGGTTTTTTAGATTACCAAAGTTGTATTATAAGTATGAAAAATAAAGAGGATGAATTAATACAATATAAATTTAAAAATTAAAATAAAAAAAAGGATTGAAGAGGTATTATAAACTTCTATATTTATTTAATTAATTTTCTCCGTTAATTATGAACACGCAAATGGTGTTATACGATAATATCAACGTTAAGTAAAAAAATAATGTTTACTTGATAGTTTCACCACTTGCAACTATATTATAATCACCAAGCTTATGAAAACCGATAACTTCTAAACTATCAAAAGATACTTGCGCATTTGGTTTTAATATGAAAGAAGGAGAAGTAATAAAATGCTCGATTTTCTCTAATAAAGTTCCAGTTTTATCATAATATTCGGCAGATACTTTTACTTCATGTACATCAAGTGTGCTATTATTCTTAACATCACCTTTTATTTCAACTAAGTTAGTGACACTTCTGTCTACTACCAGATTTTCAATCGCTAAATTTATTCTATCACTTTTTACATTAGCAGTACCATTAAAAGTATTATTTATTGAAGATGATTGTTGTGCTTGTACATCAATATTAAAAGATGGAATGCAAATTGAAATTAATGGTATTAGAGTAAGATATTGGATTTTTTGATATTTGGATAAACTAGCTAGTTTATTTCTCATCATACGAGTATATGTACATAAAAGTATTTAAATTATTAATATTGAAATACTACAGGTTTGTTTGATCAATAATATGATCATGTATACAATTCAAACAATAGCTTGACGTATTAGGAAAATATAATAATACATTACTAAGAAAATTAGTATAGGTCAAGGAAGTAAAGTCTTCTCTATGAAAAGATTTTTACTCAAAGAATATATGCGATGTTAAAGGATCCCATTATAAATAGATTAAACTATGAACAGTATTGTAATTTATATTTACATTCAGAAGATATGATAAGATAAAACTTTTAAATATGCAATATATTTAATGCTCATTTATGAAAGTTGGGATTTATTGTGATAGTGTTTTAGTAATGATGTGTCCCTAATTAAATTATCAGATGGAGATAATACATTAATTTTTAAATTTGATATAGTGTATTATTATAATGTTTATTTTCAAAGAAATTTTATATTTAAAACATTGTAAAAAAATTTTATCTAGTTCTTCTGTGAGTCAGACTTTTCTCATGTTAATTTAATATATCTTCCCCTTTTTAAGTACCTCAATTTAATAAACTATTGGAATTGTCCTAATAGTGGTATCTAACGAAGGACAAAGGAAGATAAGATGAATTAAAATATAAAGGCTTTAGAAACATATTAGAACTATTAGCAATTAAATTCTTTTTCTCATTTCATTTAGTAATATTATTCATGCTAAAAATTTAGATAGTCAATTAAGTATATTTCTTAATCGTTTTGTTCTTCTTGAATAGACAGATTACAAATTAAAATCATTCACTACAACAATATTATGATTCGGAAAGCTAATGATATAAGATTATTTTGTGTATTTTTCTATAATTGATTTGTGCTGTGGATATAATTTGGTGAGTATTTTCATATCTCCTATCTTCCAGTCTTGATAATCGAATCCAGGGGAAACGGTGCAGCCTACTAAGGAATAAGAATTGTAATCATCTACTGCTGCAGCAAACCAACATCCCGCGGTTATAGCTGCTTGAAATGTGTGTCCATTATCAATATTCTCTCCTAATATGACCTCATTTAATCTTCCATTTGGTTCTATTATAAACAAAGTTAAGCTACTGCCAGCATAAAAATGCCACAACTCATCAGATTTCATTACATGAAAAGATGAAAATTCATCTCCTTTAAGTAAATAATAGATAGCAGTACAAACATGCCTAGGTCCATGATAGTTGGGCAAGTTTACTAATTCTATAGACTTGTATGATTCAATGAAATATCCACCCTCAGGATGTTTCTGGAGATTCAATTTATTGATCCAATATGCACTATCTTTATTCATACCTAATATTGAGTCATTAGCTTAATTATTAAGTATATTATCTTGTACTAGAACCAGAATAATAAAAATTCCTCATTTAATGTTACCACAATATTTTATTGCTTATTGATAATTAAGTTTATTTGAAATGTCAAGACAACAACTAATAGAGATTATCTAAATAAATTAAGAAAAAGAAAATATGTGTTAGAACTTGTTAATGAAATTAACTATAGAATATAGATGATTCTCAATGAAGAGATATGAAATAATTAAAAAAGTGGTTCAATTTCAATAGCTTACTTATCTGTTGAGGATTTTTTAGTTCCACTTTGCCATACTACTATACCAAAAACACTAATTATTGTACCTATAGCTATTATAACATAACCATTTATTGTCCATTCTGGATTTTGATACATGAAGGAAGAAGAAGGTCCTACAATTGACTTACTTTGCATTGTAAAGATTATTCCTGCTATAATAAGCATTAGTCCTATAATAATTAGATATTTTCCAATATTCTTTGGAAGATGCACTGTATTTATATCATTACATAAAATAAGAGTCTTTGTAATTCTTAGGTATGGGATAGTGTATAAAAAATTTTGCCCAAAAAGTAATTTTAATTTATTCTGGAGAATTGCTTATAAAATCTCCCTTTACAGTATAAGTATTTTTTATTGCATCATAAATTCCAATAGAATCATAATACCAAGATTTAGAATCAGAAATTCTAATTATACTATTTATTATACTGTTACAAAAATAAATTTCTCGTCCTTTATCTTTAATATTATAAATTAAACATTTATCCATACTTTCACTAAATTTTTCAAAATATTCTTTTTGTTTAGAATCTGCATTTGTATCTGTAATATTGAATTTGATACTAAAATTAATAGAATGAGCAATAGTCAAAGTATTGGATGTAGTTTGAATAAATGAACTATTACTAAACACTATTTCACATTTACCAGACGGACAAATTTGCATAGAAATTTCCCCGTCTAATTCTAACTTCGAGATTGTAGGTGCTTTACTTACCTCTTTTTTTTCAAGGATAAAATCAGAATCTCCGAAACTAAAATTTACAGATATCGAAAAAACTCCTAAAACTAGAATTGCAATAAAGTCTATAATTTTCATTGTAAAAAATCTCAATAAGAATTTAATAAAAGTATTCATTTAAGAATCATTTTTGTAATCCCAAAATTTTTATTTTACAATTATACTATCAAATAATATAATTAGAGGATTTATATTTCTCCCTAAAAAGGATTATAATAGAGGTAAAAATCTAATTATTAAAAATAATATGCCTACTGAAATAATAATTAAAGAAATAAGAATAAAATCCTATTTTTCTGACTACTTCTGTTATTATATTCTTTTGTAATTGGCATATATGTTATTATGATAAAGATTTAATATTTAAAAAATAGTAAACCAAGTTAATTGATAATTATGGTTAAATCATTTTTTAAGTACACTATTTATTTATCATCTCTATGTAAATTTTCTGGTTCTTACAGATGGGACATTCACTAATTTTCAAGTCATTTTTTATAATAGTTGCAAACCACCAACATGAATCACATAATACAAATCTACAATTATTTTTATTATAATAGTCTTTGTTTAAGGTAATAGTTTTATATGTAAACATATATCTTTACTATCAATTTAGAATATAAGTTTCTGTTAACTTTGTTAATTGATCTAACTTTTATATTTGGTTAAAGTCTCTCTATTAATACATATACTTAATGTCAGGACGTTGAGATATTTACATTAAAGTTAAAATATTATTATTATTACTATTATTTTAATATTCGAAATATGATAGATGGTACAACAGGTTTATAAATATTGCAGAGAGATAGAGTTTATCTTATAATTGATATTTTAACCAAATTAATTGAGTATGGAGAAGTTAATCAATCATCTTTATTATTGTATTGTAGACTCAATTTAACTAAACATAAAGAAATACTTGATGGATTAGAGAAAAATAATTTTATTGTAAAGAAGAATTCCTATTTAGGAAAAAAAATGATACTTTCTTATTCAATTACTTCTCAAGGAATAGAATTTTATAAGAAAATTTTAGAGCCATATGAGAAATTCTTTCCACGGAAAGAGAGCGAGAGAGATTTAATATAGAGTATATAATACCAAATTATTATTTTATTTACCCTTTGTTAGTATCTTCTTCATCAATGTAGTTTTTAAATTTATTAGCAATATATTGATTTATATCATCTTTTTCTTTTTTATAAGACTCATATTTTTTATGCCATGAATCTATTTGTCTATACTGAAGAATCCCAGTAACAAAAAGAATAGAAGATATTATTACTACAGCTGTCAATAATACAACTAATCCAAGTCCAAATTCCCTTTCTGCTTCTACAATTCTAAAGAAGGATTGATGAGTAAAAAGATATATCGCTAATGAAATAGCAATGGGAGCAAGAATAATTGATGAAATCGAAACCCCTATAAAGAATCTCCTAATTTTGGTTATCTGTTCAATAAAGCTATCTATAATATTTAGTATGTTATTTCTTTCATTCAATATTGTATTATCATCGCTATCCATTTCCATTCTCTCTTTGTTTTTGATTCATCAATTTATTTTTCTTTTTCATACTATTTCTCTTCGATGTTATTAATTAAATAATAGTTAACTTAGTTAACTACCTAATTAGATAAATCTACCTTTCAATAATTTTATATTTATTATATTATTGTACACTGATCTAATACTTTATTCTTCTTTCGCATATTACTGTAAATTATAATATCCATGTTCCTATTAATTCGATGTTCCTATTAATTCTAGTTTATTTAGTGATTCATATAATTTAATTTGCGATTGATATTCTAATTTTGATGGACTAAACATTTCATTACCTGTATCTAATAGTAAATTACCTTCATAAATTACAATTTTTTCTCCAGTTGTAACATTTTCCTGCCTATTTACCAGATTAAACAAACCAGATATTTTATAGAATTTATATACAGGTGAATTGTTTATAGAATTTGCTTTATCTTCAATTTTTAATGTTCCTGATAAAAATTTTGAATTTTTTGCCCCAAATCCATTATCAAAAGAGGTCTTCTCGAATTCATAAGAGCACTTATTGTTTGGACAAATTTTATTTTCCTCGCCAAACGTAAGATTTGTCTTCTGAAAATTTAGACTCGTGATCATATGATCACCTTTTGTTAGTAGAGTCTTGATTTCAATTGTATCAGATATTCGAGAATAAGAAATACTCATTGGAAATATATACAAGGTTATAATAATTGGAAATAGGTAAATTAATAACGAATAGAAATATCTCATCTAAACTTTGTCTATGAACCTAATCTTTTAAAGATATTGAATAATTCTTTCCTTCTCATAACGCCCTTTCTATTTTTCAATAATTATTAGCGCTATATATATAAAATAACTGTAAGTGGAACCATCTAAACTATCGCACTGCCCTAATAAGAAAAGAATTTTATCTTATTATTAGTATTGGATGTACTTTGTTCACTCAGTTTTAAATAATCTCAACTTTTAAGTCTACACTACTCAACAATGGCCATTAGAATAGCCATAGTCCAAACCTAACACGTACTCGATCCATTCTAGGCTATGGCTATTAAGTAAATTATCTCACTTTATTAATATTATATATCAGTATGAATATATCTCGTAAAAAGAAGAGGATCGGTAACTCATCCTATCACCCTTTATTATCGATTTCTTCCAATGAAGATTTCAATTTTTTAAAATAAGATAATAATTAGTAATATGAGCTTAAATATTAAATTTATGATGTAGTGATAAGATGGAATAGTTATTGTATTTGTACAGTACCTCACAGAACGAGACAATTAGTTACTTTTAAAGGTAACAGGTAATAATTGTCTAATTAATATAATTAATATAACGTAATAATAATTTTGTGATCTTAAATAATACTTATTTTCAATCTCGATCTTTACTCTTAGCAGAATTTAATTATAGTACCTACGTTCTAGTTACATGTTTGATGAATTATTTACTTTTTTCTTTTATCCTTCCTGAATGTGTAAACGATGTCATATATGAGCAAATATTATAGAAAAATATACTATAAAATTATTAGTGATCATTTAACCAAATCTTCAAAAAGGGTTCATATCTACTTTTCCTCTAAGAATACCTAGATGTATACTATATCATTCACTACTCTTTTAATATTATTGATATTAGGAATGCAACTACCATTAAGACCTGCACTCTCTTTAGATGATGATGGGTTTTTTGTAGTCCCTGAAGATGAGTTTTACGATCCTTCAGACTATGACGTAAAACCATCTTTATCATCTGGAGCTAATACTTCTGAGAAATTTAGAAACGAACATACATTGCCTAATGAAAATGTTAACATTACAATTGGTTCACAAAATTTATCTGATTTTAATTTTGCCATTGTTGGTGATTGGGGTTGTACTAAAAATACTGCAAAAACAGTAGAGTTAATTCAAAATCACGATCCTGATATAGTGTTTAGTCTAGGGGATACATCATATGGTCCGAACATAAACTGTTGGACAGATATAGTAAGTCCAATATCTTATAAAATAAAAGCTGTAATTGGTAATCATGATGTTATGTCACCAAGTCTTTTGGATCAACATCTTAAAGAATTTGGATTACATAAACCATATTATTCATTTGATTATAATAACATCCATTTTTTGATGATGGATTCGGAATCTTCATATCTTCCTGGATCAGACCCTGACTTTTCTAAGTTAGAAGATACGGAACAGTATCGATTTGTTGAGAATGATTTAACCAAGGCGTCTATAAATCCATATATAAAGTGGATTATTGTAATGAGCCATAGACAGTTTTATTCTTCGTTGTGTGGAGAGCATGACTCTTGTGAACCAATAAAGAAATTGAGGGAGACATATCATCCTATTTTTGAAAAATATGGTGTAGATATACTATTTAGTGGACATGCTCACAATTATCAAAGAACATATCCTTTATTTTATAATAGCATAAATTTATCACAACCTATTATTGAACAGAATGATAAAACAGAATATAAATCTCCAACCGGAATGTTTCAAATAATAGTGGGTACAGGGGGTATAGATTTTGATCATTTTTCTAATCAAGAACCGTTCGTAGTCTATCAACAAGATTCTAGTTATGGGTTTTTAAACGTAGGTGTTATTGACCAAGGAAATGTGCTAATAGGAAAATATTTTAGTAATGATGACGACGTATTAGATGAATTTAAAATCAGGAAATAAAAAATTTAATAATATACAATTAGGATATTATAACATTAAGTACTCATATTAACCTTAGACTTATCAGCATCATATAAACAATTTTAACAACAAAATATAACAATTTAGACTTTTTTAATTTTGCACCATAAATAAGTCACCAAAATATGTAGCATTTAAAAAAAATAAATAATTTATAATAAGTACATATGAGTTTTAAATTCTAATTTTTAAAATGACTGCACAATGAGATATATAATAGACAAAAACCTCAATTTTGTCCTTTATAAATATGTAAGTAATATAGAATAGTTACAATCTGCATATTACCAGTAAATAATTTATTAGTAATTTGGTTATATTTTAGGTAATAATTAGAAATTGATAATATACTATTACATTATTACATAATTTAATTCAATGATATACTTAGGTAATGATAATCTATAATGCAATAACCTAATTCAAATATAATTAGAAATCTCTCTATTTCTATAATTAAATTGTCAAATAAAAAATCATATTACTTAATTTTACTTACTATTTTACTATATGGAAGTATCGATATTTCATCTTATTATATTATTGCATTAGGAAAGGAAGATGATAGTGATGATGAGGGGAATATAAGAGAAAATGAAAAGGAAGCGGGTGATAATAGTGATAGTAAGGATAATGGTGTAGATAATGATGTAAGAGAAGATACAGAAGAAAAGGATTCGGAGGATGTTTCTCTGGATAAATTGTTTGGCAATAATGATGATAATGATAATAGTAATAGTAAGGATAATGGAGTAAGAGATAAAAATAAGGAAAAAGAAGAAGAGGAAAAGGAAGACGAAGTGCCATTTATACTTCCTTTTAAGGCAGTACCTTTTCCTTAATTCACATAAGAGGTTTATCTTGATTTTGAATACATAATTTTATTAAAGTAATCCTCCTTTTAATGTCGATTTCTTAAAGTTTTTCTAATATACCCTTATGAAATGATTTTAGCAGAAAACATTTATGAAGATATCAATGCTTTATTATATTAGACTTTAGTTCAACAATAAACAAATTACTTCAATCACGAAAGAACAATATAATTATACTATCTACATGATAGCACAAGTAGAAATAGGATAGAAAATCAATACATAATTTAGAGCAATATCGACTAGAGTCTCCTCCTGGAGGATTTGAACTATAGATTGTAGAAAACAATATTCTCGTAAACTCAGCAGAAAATGGTACAGCAGTATCAGACGGTTATTGGATTCTCTTAAAAAATAACACCGGATAAACACGAAGTGTCATTTCAAGGTACAGCAAATTTAATAGATTTTGGTATATCTTTAATTTTATTGAAAGGAGGAATCTATAATCTTGAAGTACAACCAGCTGCCAAACCACATTCTCAGATGACTACTAACAAAATTATTCAAATTATTAGAATACGGTATAGAAATTAAAAACTTCAATAACAATTCTTATAATATTCTCAAACCGGCAAAACCATTAATCATTATAGCTGCCGTCTTATATTTTTGGAATTATGATTTGTCAATACCTTCAATCTTGTCTTGGATATATCATATTTGGTGATAAACCCGAGGTAATATTGTTATTTTGTAGAGATTGTCATTGCTAAATATCGCAACACAACTATATAATATCTAAATAAAATTTTAAAGATAAACCAATAATAAAAATCATACTCATACGTTGTACGTCCTCAAAGAAATAACCAATAATGATAGGCGTTTGATAATTTTATTAAAACTTTAGCCTAAAATTTTAACATTAAAGACTGTTTTGACGAATAACAATTCAAAAATTGAACTATATGTGTATGTATTGCTTCTAAGAAGGTTTGATATAGTATGTTATCTTGTCGATGAATGAAGATGACAGAGAAAGAAGAGACAATTAATACTAAAGTCAAGATAGTAGTAGTAATATTATTTACAATAATCACTATAACTGTATTACATATTTTGATAAATGAGAGCATCTCTCAGGAAAAAATAATCGCATCGATAGATCCAAAAAATGTAACTAATCAAACATTACAAGATATTACTCTTGAACATACAGATGTGTTAACAGGTATAGAAAATAAACACAATTAAAATCGCATATCTTGACAATCGTAATACTTAAAGAATGTAGTTAACATTGCCACAATGATTGTTAAATACTGAAGCTCGAAGTAGTTATTTGAAAACTAGATAATTGTAAGAATATAACAAATTAATAACCAAACACAACTTTGCAGAATAGCAACAAGTTTGGTGAATTGGTATCAATAATATATTATACTACAAAGCTAATAATATCTCAATTTCATTCATAATTCATTTATAATAATCAATCATTAATACTCAGAATTAAATACTATAAAGGTACTCTAAAAGCATATCTTGTACAATAGTCAAAAATGGAAATTTTGTAATTGGAAGAATTAATAAAGTTACGTTCATGGAAACATTTGAAAGTGTTGTTTGAATGGTGAAATTGTATTCATATGAATTAAAAAATAGGAATGAAATAGAATGCTATGATAAAGTCATGGAACTATATCCTAACTATTTTACCATATGGTTTATTCTAACTTTAGGATATAAACTAAAGACTAAAGAATATTTTCATAGAAATAAACGTATTCATCAATAAACCAAGAGGTAGATAAATGAAAAATGTTATTTCAGATTTGTCAATATATACTCTATATTATCTATGATTAAGTATAATTAAAAACACGTTAAACATTATTGAATAAAAATCACATCATACGTATCTTGTGCTTTTATGCTGATGTAAGTTTCCTTCCGTTAATTTAACCCAGACGGTGTATCTGTCAAATCTTTCTTAATTTTATAAATATCGAGTTTACCTTACCTTTTTCAGTAATTGTGTATTAGTTATTAAACTTCAACAAGGTCTAAATTCCCTTTTGCTTTTTTTAATAATCTCATCTGTATTATATGATGTTATAAATCATTTGACAAGTAATATTATCTTTATAACTCGATCTTCTTTTTATTCTTGCTAAAGAAAATATCTTTATTCATATTATAGGATATTAATGTAAATCAACTATATAGACAACTTATTTAACAGTCAATACAGACCATCACATATTAGGAGCAAATTATACAGATTAGGTTATGGCTAGATTGATCAGTACTTATTCTGGATAAATATATCCATCTTTATTGAAAAATTAGTAAATAATTGAAGTTTGAAGTTAGTAATAGCCAGTTAGTAATAGCCAGTTAGTAATAGCCATAGCCTATCATAGAGCAAGCAGTAGATACTTGGCTATGGCTACTTCAATTTTGTTGTTTAGAGTAGTTCTTTACACTCTTCAGAATATTTAAAAATTAGTTAACAAAGTTAACCTAACAAACAATAATGAATGAACTCTTTTTCATGCATTGATCTCTGTATTTGATTAAGTTTATTTATTTTATAATATCCTATTTAGAAACTTGGTTACTGATTCTATTATTATTTAACAAAATGCACCATTCCTTTTATAGATCCATTATTTGTATATTATGTGTTAAGAGCCTACCTTCTGATCATTTGTAATCCTGAAGTTAGATATGAGATTGCTAATATTATTGAAAAATTAGACAATGTTGTAAATGTTGATATTATTAATGGACCATACGATCTAGTAGTAGAAATAATATTTGACACAATGGATGACTTGAAAGAAAAAGTTCAACATGAGATAAATAATATCGATAGGTTAATGTCAACTTTGACTTTAATTAGATCTGAAGATGTTTAACATTCAGTAAATAATACAATAAAATTAAACATGTTACTCTAGCGTTTATTAGTCTTAAATAGATTTTAATCTTAAACTACAAAGATTTGATAGAGTCATTATGAAATAATAAAATTAACTGTTATCTTTTTTTAAATCTATATAACCTATTTTGGGAATAGTTACTAGTCCATTGTC
>JAICEO010000016.1 GCA_025924135.1 Nitrososphaeraceae archaeon
ATAACGTCATTTGCCAATTCAATTATATCAAATTCTTGCAACTCTAATGAGAAAAGATTTTCATCTATTCTAGCTACATCTAAAAGATTATTTGTAAGAAAATGTAACTTTTTTGCATTGTTTATTATTATTCTTAGTAGCTCTTCCTGTTGTATTACATTAAAGTTTTTATTGGTAAGCATTTCTTCGGCTAAAACTAAATTTGGTTGATTAGGATTACGTAATTCATGCGCAGCTATATTGAGAAACTGCCTTTGTGTTTCATTTTTATATTTAAGTTGGTCATAAAGTTCTTCTGCTTTTTTATAGATGTCTGCTTGTTTCCACAAACTCTCAAAAATAGAAACATAATATAATACAGTTGACTTGCTATTTGAAAAAGTTGATAATCCCATAGCATCTATAGAGTTATCAACATCATCATTTACTAATTCCACCGCAATAGAATAACTTCTATCTACTACAACAATTGTTACCTTTAGGTGAAGCGGTTCTGCTAAAAACTTTAGATCAATATTGGGGAATTTCTTCAACTCACGCACTAAATCACTAATTTTTTCATCAAAAGGTGTAAGAACTCTGATTTTAATATCCTTCTGTGCTTGAATTAATTCTCGCATAGTACTCATACCGTCTGCTCTTCCAAGTCGTCTAAAAAGAGCGTTGGCAGACGAAAATAATAACAATATTTCATTTTTTGCAGTCTTAATTAGTTGGTCCGCTGTTTTTAAAGCCTCTTCAGGATCATTAATTACTCTGATATCAGGTTTTTTTAACTCGTGATTAATTTCATTAATTTCTTCCTCTGTAGGAATTGTTTTATCCCAAAATGGATCAGAAAGAAATTGAGAGGTACCCATAAAGTTTTTGAGATTTTTACCATAGACATGATTTAATCTCTTAAACATAACAACACATTGTGGATTATCAAAATGGTATTGTACTCCAGCGACCTCTTCAATTATAATGTCACTGGACTCACTAGCAAATAATTTCTTCCCACATAAAGAGCATTTTAACATGATTTCTCCTTCTACTGCCCCTGATTCGTCTTTACTTTTTGTATACGTAGAAGTGTTTTCATTTTGGTTATTCAATATTCGAGATATATACTAGTAATATTTTCTCTGTTTTAAAGTATTCGCAAAATTTGGCTCAAAATTATTTGTTTAATAGACAGTTCTCTAAAGAACATAAAGCGTCCAGTTCAAAACCTTCGCCATAAACACTGGACAATCTCTTAAACAAAAGAAAGCAATCCTTAGTATCAAAAATAAACTCATAATGTGAATTATTTATTACCTTACTAAAAGTCAGAAGCGACTCTTTTTTTATAACTTTACCACATAAACTACAAGATTTCAGTATGTTTATTATTTTTTTTAAAGGATATAAAGTATATGGTTATCTTTAACTAATTTTTAAATAAAAATTTTCTAGACTTATTTGGATACTTAAAAGATAAAGAGTTTATTTTAGAACTAAAATTTTAAATACGATGAATTTCCATTCTGTATCATAGAAGAGTAAATTAAATAACATAATGATATAATCATATTATATTTAATTGTAATATATTCCATAATGTAAAATTTTTCTATTTAACAGAATAATTCTAATATCATAACATCCAATATGGAAAGCAAGATTGTCATAGTTGCTCCCTATGTCTAAATATAATTTACGAAAAAATCATAAAACTTTTTTATTTGTTTACTTTGTTTAAAACAATTAATTGTGTACAACTACTAACATTATTATCTCCATCATCTTTAACAATAACAATAACAGCAACAACAAATCCGTGAAAACTAAGTTATAAATATTATTAAAAATTTGTTGGCTATATAGACAATTCAAGTTATATAATAATCAGCATAAAATTAACTTTTATGTTTTGAAAAAAACAAATGAGTATGTATGATAATTATTCCAGTAATACCTAACGTTCCTCCTATTACTGCTAAAAATACATTATCAGGCAAAGTATTTCTGATTCCAATCTGTGTTAATACTATTTGAATAATTAGTGTTAATAAAATTCTTGATGATGCTATTGTAGATGTTAAGGAAGCTCCAATTCTCCTTATTCCTTCTACATAAAGTATAGTACCAAACAATGGTAACATAGAAAATATTATAAATATATACCAATAAGACATAAACAAATTAATAGACATTTCTGGAGTAAAGATAAGCATTACAATAATTAGAATAGATCCTGATAATAGCAAAGACATTCCTGAAATTTCTAATGGAGAGTATTTTATTGATAATCTAGCTAAAAAAAATACTGCTAATGCAAATGAAATTGCAGAAATAATTGCCTCAATGTCCCCAAATGTAATAGAAAAATTTAATGATTCAACTGCAATTATGGTAACGTTTATAATTCCATTATAATTATGATCATCATCATCAATACTATTATGATCACTTAATAGAACAATTATAAATCCAACTAGTGCTATACAAATTCCTGATAACTGTTTTTTATTTAATTTTTCGTGGAGGAGTACTCTTGCCAAAAAGAGGACCGCTATAATTTCGATTGGTCCAGCCAATAGGCTTTCTTTTGATGCACCAACTCTGCTTACTGCATCATACCATGTAAATATACCAGCCGAAAGAAAAATAGATACAGGAATAAAATCTTTAATTGATGAATAAACTATGGATGTTTGTCTATTATTTACAAAGTTTAAGATTAGTAATAATAGAACTCCGGAAATAGCGATACTAAACGCAGAAATTGCTAAGGGAGAAATTCCTAATAAGAGTGTAAGGTATTCAATTAGAATTGATTCACATGATAGAAGAACAGCAAATAAAAAAACAATCCATGATTTCCTTATCAATATTATCTACTATGGTAAAATTTGTCTAAAGATAAATCTTCCTTAATATCAAATCAAATATTAAATAATTGCTCAACAAAAAATAAATTTTTTTATTTTTGCTTATTGATTAGCTAAGTGAATATAATTATTTCCTAAGGAAACAAAATATATATAAAGTTAATAAAATGACGAAAATTCTTTAATTATTAAATTTCTATCATCCATCCATGTTCATTTGTCCATCCATGTTCATTTGTCCATCCATGTTGGTTTTTGTTTGTAATCCAAATGCTGTCTGCAAAGATGGATGTATTTGTAAATGAACCAATTTCATCACCTCTGCTGGGGAGCCATTATTTTTATTAATCAAATTAGATAATTTCTCCATATCCTTTTCTAGTTTTGAAATAGCATTTTCAGATTGACTATTGATAGCATTATCAGATGGTGACTTGAGATGTTTGTTAAAAATATCTTTAATTTCAACTAATAATGCCTTTGCTGTTTCATAATCTGCATAATTAAATATTGAATTATTTGTTGAGAAGAGTTTAGCTTGTTCAGACTTCTCTCCCTCAGTATTATCAGAACTATTTGAAGAGAAATTTGTAGAATTAGATTGTTTTGTTAGATTTTGCAATTCATCTAATAGGGCTAAATTAGACATATTTGTAAGGTCGGTATCTATTACTAATGCGTCTGCATAGCCTCTTAATACCTCATCTAAAAGATCAGCAACAACTAGGGCAAATGTTGTAGAATTTGAAGAGGAAACTTCTTTGTTATATCTTTTAATAAAATCACTATCTTCCACAATGTCATCGTCAGCATAATAAATATCATATACTAATCTTGCGGCATTATCTGAATGGTCCATAGATAAAGTAATATTCAAAGGATAATTCTTCTCGGCTAGTTCTAATTCTATTTTAGTTCGTTTATCTAAACCGAGAAAATAAGATGAATCATCAGAATTAAAATTATGAGCTAAAACATAGGATATGGGGTCAACCATAGAAAATGAAATAACAAAAATGGCTACGCTAAGAATTGAAGTAAACTTTATAACATTATTTTTTTCCAATTCAATAATAAAAGTTGTATTATAATAAAACTGTTATGCAAATATTTTCTAGTTCAATCGTTATCTGTTTGACGAGGTATTATAACAACATTCATAAATTTGCTTTTATTAGGTTTTTAATAATTATTAACATGCCTGTAATACAAATAACAATGAGTGAAGGTAGAACTCTTGAGCAAAAGAGAGAGTTAGTAAAGGTTTTGACTAGGGAAACAGCTCGCATTTTAAATTCAAAAGAGGAGAATATGAGAATTTTAATTTACGAAGTTTCGAAAGAAAATTGGGGAGATGCTGGAATATTAGGAGTAGACATGAAGTAATTAGAATTAATACGAATTAATATAATAATTATAATAAAATAACACCAAAAATATTTGAGTTGATTTGCATATTTTTATCTAAAATAGTCACAAACATCCTTAAAAATTATTTTCAAAAATTATAAATAGAAATTTAACTTAATACATAACATTATTATGAATTAATTATTTATTTAATTAATAAATTAAATAGAATATCCAAATAAATTAAACTTTGAAATAATTTAATATTAATCTACTAGTTCAAAAATTAATATATTTCTCAAAATGCGTTTCTGAGATTTTCGAATTTTCTTTTCGTCTCATCAAAGATTATTTTTCCCACATATTCATCAATTCCCAGATCTTGTGCTATCTTTGAGGGCTCATTGTTAAGTATAGATTCGATTGTAAATCCTGCTTTATTTAATACGTCCTTTAGCCCAATTGGAATTGTAATATGGTCAATTCTGTAGTCGTTTTTCATATCTGTACCGTATATTAAGAACTCAAAGAAGAAATAATTATCCTATATAAAATCTTAGATCTATATAGATTTTCAATTTAGGATAACATTATTTTCTATGTAATTCAAAACAACGATGATACATATGTTATATCTTCATATTTTTCATATCGATTATTTTTTCAACAAACAAAATGATGTAAATAAATAAATAAGATTGCTTAATCATATTCTTAGTTTAGTCTAACTACACTAAATAATTTCATTATATCAAATTTTGAAATACTTTTATTTATTAGAATAATATATGTATAACAAAATGAATCTACAAAGGTCCAATTATTTAGTATCTATGTCAAGAAGCCTTAGACATACAAATATCGTATACAAATTATTTTTTGTTATTGTTGTAGGTGGATTATTATTAATTTTGGGTAGCAGTTATAATAAGAATAATCATAATGATGATGATATTTTTTATGACGCTTTCGCTCAGGCTGAGAATAATGTTACAATTAAAACAACAAAATTAACTGATAGTCTATACATGCTTGAAGGTTCAGGAGGAAATATTCTAGTTTCTATTGGACAAGATGGGGTCTTTATGGTAGATGATCAATTTGCTCCCCTAACTGCAAAAATCAAAGATGCAATTTCCAAGATAACAGATAAGCCTATCAAATTCGTGATCAATACGCATTGGCATCCTGATCATACTGGAGGAAATGAGAATCTCGGAGAAACTGGAGCTATTATAGTTTCACATGATAATGTTAAAAAACGACTCAGTTCAGAACAATTTTCTGATTTCTTTAAACGGTCTGTTCCACCATTGTCCGAAAAAGGTCTACCAATTATAACATTCTCAGATAATATGTCCGTCTATCAAAATGATGACCAAATAAATATTATTCACATGGATAATGGTCACACGGATGGTGATTCCATAATCTTCTTTACAAAGAATAACATAATTCATGTTGGTGATGACTTTAGCGACAAAGCATATCCATTTATAGATATATCAAGTGGTGGCACAATAGACGGATTAATCTCATCATTAAAAACAATATCATCGATAATTAATGATAATACTAAGGTGATTTCTGGTCATACTGGAATATCTAACAAGACCAAAGTTAATGAATATGCAAATATGTTAACTGATGTACGTCACCAAATAAATCAAATGATAACTGAAGGCAAATCTTTAGAAGAAATTATTTCTTTACAACCAACCTCAAAATATGACAAAGTATATTATGACTATAATAATATAAAACCAAAAGATTTTGTAACACTTGTATATCAAAGTCTAACAAAAAAATAAAATAATTCGTTTTTTATTTTCTTTTTTTTGTTTGAAGTATATATGAAATTAATCTAACCAAAACATATTATTTTCTATAAAAATGGATAAAGATGAACTATCACAAAATCTCAACTAATATATTAATAATTTTTTATGACAATATATGGTCAGCATGCAAGTAAGCAAGTAAGTAAGCAAGCAACAAGTTTTTTCTTGAAAATAATAAATAAAAAAGCAATAGCATTTTAAATAAACTTACAAAATATAAAATAATTATGGAATATTGTAATTGTAACCAATTAAATAGTTAGGTTAAAAATACATTTTTTTATACCATTTATTTCTTTTAATCTGATTTCATAATGGTAGAATTTCTTCCTTTAATTAAAACATCTATAGAGTTTTCTATCTTTGAGAATATAAGATATCCAATTAACCCCATAGCTGCCCCTACTGGTACTGTAATCAAAGTTACAGTTACAATAGTATTTAGAAACGTTGGTAATACTGCATTTAAAGATCCTAAATCGGTATGTAGAAAGGTTCCATATGTCCATATGATCATTGGATAATTAAAAAAATAGAAAATTGATCCAATTATTGAACTTGCTATCAATTTATTATTTTTAAATTGTTTTGTATTAATTCTAATAAATCTTGAATTTAATAATATATCTGCAAGGAGAGAGGCTCCTAAAATACTAACAAAATACCACGGAATAAGAGGAGAGAGGAGATCTCCAGTAGGAATAATAGTTGAAAGGGTATTTATTAATACTAATAAAGAAACTATTATAGATGCATAGCCAAAAGTATTATTAAATACTTTTGAAGAACACAGAAACATAATAGAGTTAATGAGAGGAAGAAAAATACTTGCTATCAAAGTTGCACTATAGGTATCTAAATTAAAATTAAAAAAATCAGATTCGGAAAATGGTAAAACAAATATAAATACATACCATATAGAAGTAAACCACAATGAACAGAGAGAAGGAATAAGAAAAATTTTAGCTAAATTTTTCCAATGTGAAATATTATTCATTACTCCATATAACCCTATAAAAACTGCAACAGAGTTAATTAGCATTCCTGTAGCCAAGGTAATATGAGTGGGACTAAGCAGACCATCGAGTCCGAAATTTCGATGCCATAAATAATCCAATGGACCTGCAATTAATGACAAAAATGACCCTATTATTAATAATTTAAAAGAAAGCGAAATAGAGTTGTATTGTTTAATTTTATTCTTTCTTCTTAATAGATAAGAACTCACCCCAGCAGAAATTGCTATTAATCCTATTCCAGTATAAAGCATAGCATGGGATGGAGTAAAAAACGAATCTGGCTGATTTAAGAGATGAGAAGTTATATCCCAACTTGCCCCAGAGATTTGCATAACAGACCCTAAAGTGGAAACAATTAAAATAAATAACGATACCTCTAAATTTGAATAGTCTAAGAATTTTAAATTCTTATTATACATATTCACAAATATTGTTTGCCAATATAACTAATAAGTATAACTAATAGTAGCAAATTAAAACAAATAGTTAAACACACTAGAAGGCGAAGGTGATATTTTGCTTAATTACTATGAAATACCAAAAATATATAAAAAATAATAGGAAAGCCAGCTAAAACAGTATAATATAAAAATAATACAATACATAACTTTGTATAATCAAACTTAAAAGAAACATATAGAAATAACAAAAATACTTTAATGTTTGATATGTCAAAAATCATAATCAATAGATATAAAAGTACTATTGTTTTAATGCTAGTATTTTTAGCCAGTGGTACATTTTTCGGAGTAGCCAATGCACAAGAGTTGAATGAAACATCTAACAATAACAACAATAACGATCTATCCTTAAATGATCTCTTTGAATTGGTAGAAAACTCAATAGTTCAAGTAACAAAAACGATGCCTCCTGCTAACCCTTTCGGGCCGGATAAGGAGAATAAAACATCATTAGGTTCTGGATTTATTTATAATAATAAAAGTTATATTGTTACTAATAATCATGTTGTAGAAAATGCAAAAGTCGTTGATGTAACTTTTATTAACGGAGATAGATATACAGCTAATGTAACTGGAACAGATGCTTTTAGTGATTTAGCAGTTATAAAGATCAATGAAAATACAACTACCATACCTAAACCATTAGTAGTAGGAAACTCATCTGAGCTTAGGGTTGGTGATCAGGTAGTAGCTATAGGTAATCCATTTGGATTAGAAAGTTCAATGACAACAGGAATTGTTAGTCAGATAGGTAGACTCTTATCTGTAGATGAAAGAGGGTTTTCAATACCCAATGCTATTCAAACTGATGCTTTAATCAATCCTGGCAATTCAGGAGGGCCACTATTAAACATGAAAGGAGAAGTTATAGGAGTTAATACTGCAGGTATTTTTCCTGGTGGAATAGGTTTGGCTGTTCCCTCCAATACTGTACTGAGAATAATTCCTATATTGATGGAAGAGAAAAATTATACTCATCCCTGGCTTGGTGTAACTGGAAACACGTTAACTGCGGACATTGCAAAGAGGGAAAAATTAGATAGGACTCAAAAAGGTGTTATTATAGACACTATAGTTAAAGACAGCCCTGCAGATTTAGCTGGATTGAATGGAAGTAGTGTAAATCAATATGGTGAAAAGAGAGGAGGAGACCTTATTACAGCCTTAGATGGTAAACCAATAATCAAGATGGAAGATTTGATCTCATATTTAGAATTGAACAAGGCTGTAAATGATAATGCAACATTATCAGTATACAGAGATGGAGAGATTATAGATAAAGAAATTACTTTAAAGAGCAGACCAGAAGCTCCGGTGACAAATCAAACACAGAAGTAGATTTTTCTCTCCTTTTTTCTCTCCTTTTTCTATTCTTTATAAATAAAATAATTTGTTATATTAACTAATTCTCTGTTAAAAAGGTAACCCACGTTAACATTTATTTGCTAATATGAATTCCTACAGAGCGAGGAACATGTAACAACTGATGATATTTCACAGTATCTTTAATGTTAGTTCTCCTAGTCTTTACTGAAATGATACAAGGACTTGCTGAAGGAGAAATGCTTATTTACGAAAAATATAGAGGGATCAAATTAACTGATAAAGGAATTTTCGATAGCGATTGTATTAAGGAATCGCCATGGCCTATTATTTGAATTCTTTAAATTATTGGAGTTACTGAACAAACTGCTGCTAACAAAGATACAGAAGGGCTTTAAACATCATCTGCATCCAGAAAGCATTTAGAAAGTTGAAAAATTGATTAGTATTATCAGATAAAATCCGAGTTTATAATGCTGGAAGATATTAAAAGAATAGAAGAGAATAACTGAATATATACATAATATTATCAATTTTAAGATTCTTATTGTTTATATTTGCTATCATAATGATGGATCATTTCCTTAAAATTCTTATATATTAGTTTACACAATACTGAAAGATTTAAAATCTGCTTTTTTTGGTGAGACATGATATTAGATTTGTCTAAATTCAAACCAGATACTTCTTTTGAATAAACTCTTAGCCATTCCTCTATCATAGATTCATCTACTTCGATATGAAATTGGATTCCTATTGCAGTCTTTATACGAAAAGCTTGTATGTAGGTATTAGATTTAGCTAAAATGATTGCAGATGCAGGAAGCTCAAACGTATCTCCATGCCACTGAAAAACAGTATGTTTTAAGTTTGCAACTCCATTAAATATCTCTCTATTTCCATTTTCAGTAATTTCAATATCATACCAACCTATCTCCTTTAAGTTGCCTGGATAAACTTTTCCACCCATTGCTTGGGCGATTAATTGAGAACCAAGACATATCCCTAACGTAGGTATATTCATGTCTACTGCTTTTTTAATTAATTTTTGTTCATTTTGTAGGTAGTCATAATTATCATAAACTGACATAGGTCCTCCCAATATAATTATGCCTGAATAAGAAATGATATCTGTAGGAATCGAATTATTCTTAGAGTTTAATATTGTTACATTAAATCCATCTAAGTCAAACAGATTAGCAAGATTACCTAAATGTTCACATGTAATGTTTTGAATAACCAAAATATTCTTAGACAAGATAAAAATTAAATTTTCGCTAATTCAATATAAAGCTAATATTTAATGAATAATTAACATCTATGACAACCTTTGAATTAGATTATCTCTCTAATATTTTTGCTTGATTAAATTTATACATAGATTTATAATAAATGAGGATATTGAAAAAGTATGGGAATTTTATACTGATATTAGACATTTAGAAATTATTACTCCAAAAAAATTAAATTTGAAAATAATTAATACTACAAATCAAAAAATTATCCTTGGTCAAGAAACGATTATTTCAGCTAAAATAATAATTATCGAGAGAATATGGCATTCAAAAATAACTTTTTTTCAACAGTATGAATATATAGATGAAATGGTAGAAGGACCGTTTATCAAATGGAAACATACACATAAATTTCAAAGAATCAACAAGAATAACACAGAAATTTACGATAAAGTCGAATTTACTTTACCATATGGAATTTTTGGAAAAATTGGTTCGATATTTTTTACTAAATTATTAAGACAACTCTTTGAGCATAGAAAAAATGAAACTATTAAATACTTAAGCCGATAAACTTTAAAATTAATTTGACTTTACATTTCTAATATAAAATATAACTATGGAGATAATTATGGCAATAATTTATTCTGAATATTGAAGAAATAATTTATAAGTTAATTCAACAAAAAAAGAAATTGATTTTTTCTTTCTAGAACTTATATTTGTTTAATTTAGATTAAAGTAATATCCAGTTAGTCCGCAACAAGTTGTTAATTGTAAGATGTTGAAAGTATGGACACAAAAAAAATGTTATATTAGTTCAGAGAATTATGCTATGCTACTAATTCTAGGTAATGATGATTGTTTATTTTTCTTTGCAATTTTGCTAAATGAGCTTTCGAAATGTTTCATAGATATTGCGAGTTCTTCTTCTTCTTCTTTTAATTTGCTCTCTTTCTGTTCATTAATTTTAGATATATCTTTAATATTATAATCTGTTTTTTGATCATGATGCATTTCTTTCTGTTCTTTCGCTATAACATGTTCTTTTACTGCTGCAATAGCTGAAGCATTAACTAAAGATTCTATCTCTGCACCAGTGAAGCTGTCGGTTAAAGTTACTAGTTTATCAATATCTACATCAGAAGCTAATGGTTTCTTTTTTAGATGTATTTGCAAAATTTGTTTTCTAGTATTATTATCAGGTATTGGTATTTCTAATAGACGATCAAATCTTCCTGGTCTTAGCAAGGCTTCGTCAATAATATCAGGTCTATTCGTTGCACCAATAATCACTACTCCTTTAAGATCCTCTAATCCATCTATCTCTGTTAGCATTTGGCTCACTAATCTTTCAGTTACATGTGAATCGCCAGCATCATATCCTGATCTTCTTGGTGCAATAGCATCTATTTCATCAAAAAATATCACGCAGGGCGATGCTTGTCTAGCTTTTCTAAAGATTTCACGGATGCCTTTTTCAGATTCTCCCACCCATTTTGATAACAGCTCAGGACCTTTTATACTAATAAAATTTGATTCAGAAGTTGATGCAACGGCTTTAGCTAGTAGTGTCTTTCCGGTTCCAGGAGGTCCATATAATAATATTCCCTTAGGAGGTTTTATTGCTGCTTTGTTAAAAAGATCGGCATGTTTAAGTGGCCATTCTATTGCTTCCTTTAATTCTTCTTTAACATTATCTAGACCTCCAATATCTTTCCATTCTATATTTGGTTTTTGTACTAAAACTTCCCTCATTGCAGATGGATGAACCTCTTTCAAAGCACCATCAAAATCTTGGTTAGTTATTTTTATTTTATTTAGTATACCTATGGGAATTTTGGATTCTTTTAAATTTATTTCAGGTATAATTCTACGTAAAGATCTCATTGCCGCTTCTTTTGCTACCATTTCCAAGTCAGCACCTACAAATCCATGGGTAACTTTAGCATAAGATTTGAGGTCTATGTCTTGATCCAATGGCATTCCTCTAGTATGAATTTGAAGAATGTCATAACGCCCCTCTTCATCTGGAATACCAATTTCTATTTCTCTGTCAAACCGACCTGGTCGCCTCAAAGCAGGATCAATTGCATTTGGTCTATTGGTGGCCGCAATTACAACAACTTTCTTTCTTGTTTTGAGTCCATCCATTAATGATAAAAGCTGAGATACGATTCTTTTCTCAACATCACCAGATACTTCATCTCTTTTTGGTGCTATTGAATCAATTTCATCTATAAATATTATACTAGGAGCCTTTTCTTGTGCCTGTAAGAATATTTCTCTTAACTTTTCTTCGCTTTCTCCATAAAATTTGCTCATGATTTCAGGTCCGCCGATAGAATAGAAATTAGCGTTTGTCTCATTAGCAACTGCTTTTGCAAGCAAGGTCTTACCTGTACCTGGCGGTCCATGTAAAAGTACACCCTTTGGTGCCTCTATTCCAATTTTATCAAAAAGCTCTGGATGCCTCAATGGAAGTTCTATCATTTCTCTAACTTTTTGTACTTCATTTTTGATTCCTCCTATATCCTCATATGTAATTCGATCAATCTTTTTGTCTTGAACAGAAATACTAGATTTAGATCCAATATTGAACTTAGTATCTGAATTTATCAATAATGCCGGATTTTGTGGTTTTGTAGACACTATTATGAAACCTATGCGTTTCCCCATTAGATTAAAGAGTATTACATCATCTTTGGAAACAACTCTTCCATCTAATTTCTCTGACAAATAACCTTCTAATCCGACTATATTAAGATCCTCAATAGGAGACATTTTAATTTCTTCTGCATTTTCAACATCGACCTTTTGTACTTTTACTTGATCGTCTATTCCAGCTGAAATATTTTCTCTTGTGTAACCATCAATTCTAATTAATCCCTTACCGTAATCATTTGGATTACTGGACCAAAGTAAAACATAACTTTTTTTAGATGTATGATCGTTAGTAAGCTCCAAAACATCACCTGTTCGAAGATCATATTCTTCAATAATTCTTGGATCAATAAGTGCAATTCCTCGTCCTACAAATTTCGAAAAAGTTTCTTCAACTTTTAATGTAAATATATTATTATTATTATTACTGGAATTAATATAATTATTCATTTTTCAAATTACCTCATATATATTATATTATTAAACTTAAAAAATAAAAAAATCAGGATTTTATTCAACCTTTATCTCTTTAGATTTGAGCTTTGGCTGATCCTTTGTTTTTATTTTTAATTCTACTATTCCATTTGTATAGGTAGCTTTGGCGGAAGCACCATCCAATTCTACATCTAATGGAATTTCAGCAAGATATTTTTTCCTTCCATGATCTGCCCTTATTGTAACAGTTTGTTGTGAAACACTCACTTTGATATCCTCTTTAGATACTCCTGGCATTTCAGCTGTAATTCCATATGTATTCTCTTTTTCATTGAAATTGGTATCAATCAATGGCTTCCTAATTTCTGTTTGTTCTCCTAATCCTCTCCTTGTAGGTTGAACATTCCCAAACTCTTTTACATGAGGTTTACCATCAGGCCCTACATTGATCTGATATCCGTAGTAATATGGTAAATTACTAGTCAATGGTTGTCCATTTCCTTGAAGGATTGTCCTAAACATTCCGCTTAACATCTCTTCTGCTGTTGAAAATTCTCTATCAAGATCATCAAATATTTTTTTAAAATCAATCGGTTCTTTCCACATATTTATCATCTTACATTATGTAATAGTTATGACAATATATAAGTTTTTCTTACATAAAGGCGTAAGGATTGTAAAATTAAAATAGTTCAACATAAATGATGATATTAAATAAATTAATAATTATAAATATTCCAGACCGACTTTTAATTACAATAAAACAAGATAGAAAAATTGTTTTCAAAACACACTAAATAATATCGATTACGATTTTTTTGATAACACTACCTTGACGTTAGTTATTATATCAGCAAGATTATCCAAGTCAAGGTAAACTTTATCATATTTTTGTAAAAGCTGAATTTGAGATTTTGTTGCATATTTTATTGCATTACCACCTACCATTACAGATATCTGCAAAGATTTACGAATTTCTTGTACTAGTCTAACGGCAGAATTGATATTTTCCTCTAAAGTTACAGATATGAGAACAACACCTGGATTGGTATTGTCCAAAAAAGATTCAATAGAATTTGTTGGAAGGGCTGAAGTAATATTATAAACTTCGTATCCTTTTTCCAGTAACAAAGATTCAATTATTTTACAACCTATACTATGAAGCTCTCCTTCTGGAGTACATAATACAATTGATTTCGTATCTTCATAACCATTCGAAATTTTTTTTATATTGTTTTGATTAATTAAATCAATTAGAGTATTTACTGCATTACTACATACATGTTCTGTTGCAACATCTATTTCTCCATTTTCCCATTGATCCCCTATCTTATATAATACAGGTATCAGGATTTTCTCATAAAAGTCTAATGATGTATATACGGATTTTGTATACTCATGATATATTTTTATCAATTCATTTATTTCATAACATTTCAACTTTTCCATTAAATTCTCTTGTATTGATTCATTTAATTTAGTCGATCTTGAAAAATCAAGATTACGTTTTGCTAAAAATTTTATAATACTTGTTTTGTTTCGATATTCTTTGGGAATTTTATTAACATTTATTTGAGCTGCTGGACCTAAATACTGTTTTATGATTTGTTGAGAAGTATGTTTTTCTTTGTTCCATTTACTTTCAACAAGATAAGCATAACCAATATTTTTTACTTGTTTTATTCTAATATATACCATATAAATGATAATTAACAAGTCTTTTATTTATTTTTAGTGCCTAAGATTATCTATAGTGCTAATAGGGTAATCATACGAGTAATTAAAATATTTATAATTATATTCCAAAATTCAATTATTCCAACCAATTTTCACTACTATTTAAGTTTGGTAAAATAAGATGATTAAAAAATATTGAAAATTTTGAATTTTAACTTTGTTGAGTCACTCACTCAAATTTTCTTTTGAAACCATTTATATAAAGTTAGCACTATAAAAATTCTTACCACTAGTATAAATAATAGTTGAATAATATATAATAATATGAAACAATATATAAAATATTTAAAATTTAAAATTATTGTAACATGCATATCAGCTTCTTTAGTGTCTATCGTACTATTTGTTAAGTTTTTAAATTTCGAAAATACTTTAGCATCTTCTCTACTAGTTATAGGTAGTTTTATTATTATTGGTTATACCTATTCAAGATATAACTACTATAGGAAAATCAATAAACTTGATAAAGAAGTTCTTGAGAGTCTAAAATAGAATTGAATATAGTTTTCCTATAAAATAAGAATTAAATTGAAATGGAATATGTAGTTCGCGGTGTATCTCTTTTTGCTAATAATTTAACATTTTTAATTCATTATTATATTTTTTAGAACCTTGTTATTAATATCTCTCCAACTCATTGTAAAAATATAATAATACCTCTTCTAGTTACAGATAGAATAAGACTTAATGTGTCTCAATATTTTTATTTAAAATTAAATAACGCAAAAATGAATTAATATAAGCTTTATATAATTAAATAAATATTTTCGAATATATAAGAGTAAAGAACAACAATAAATTAACGAAAAGTTTATCGATTACATATTAAATTCAAATTATAAGTGGAAAAAAATTGAAACAAGTTGCAATAATTACTGGTTGCTCTTCCGGTATAGGCTACGAAACTTCAATTTTATTAGCTAAAAATGGCTTTAAAACTTATGCTACTATGAGAAATACCGATAAAGGCAATAAATTAAAAGAAATAGCTGAAAAAGGAAATCTAGATCTTAAAGTCATTAAACTCGACGTTACTAATGACCATTCAATAAAGAGTGCAATAAATGAAATAGTTGAAGAAACTAGTAGAATTGATGTTTTAGTTAACAATGCCGGTAACAATATTGCAGGATCTGTTGAAGATCTCTCAATAGAAGAATTTAAGGAACAATTCGAAACTAATTTTTTTGGGTTAATTAGAGTAACAAAAGAAGTTTTACCCATAATGAGAAAACAAAGGATGGGTATTATAGTGAATTTAAGTTCAATAGTTGGTAAAATGGCTATTCCTTTGAACTCAGCATATGTAAGTAGTAAATTTGCAGTAGAAGGCTTTTCCGAATCTATTAGATATGAACTAGAAGATTTTGGTATTAGGGTAATCTTGATAGAACCAGGTGTAATAAAATCAAATTTTTATGAAAATACAAAAATGTCTAAAAATTCTCTAATGGATCCAAAATCTCCCTATCACCCAATTGCACAGAAAATATTTGATGCATTTTTGCCAATGTTACAATATGCTTTTCCTACGAAAAAAGTGGCTGATGTAATTTTAGAGGCAGTAACCTCCGAGAATCCAGAAATAAGATATGTAGTAGGAAATGACGCCAAATTCATCGATGAAACCAGAAAAAAAAGATCAGATAAAGAATTTGAAAATTGGGTTAAAGAAGCATTCTTTGAAAAAAAAGGATTTGTAAGATAATCAAAAAAAAATTTAGTATAATTATTATAAATCATAATTAAAGTGATTTACTATTATAAATAAGAAATAACTCAAGTACTCAAATTTATAGTAGAGCATGATAATACTATATTAGTATACTAGTTTAGTCATTATATCAAATCGTATATACTCTTCTTGCCTTATTATAATAGCAAAATACAATACATCATAAAAGTTTAACAATATGTTCAAACAAAAAAAAAATACTTTTACTACATTAAATGTTCATTCTAATTCTGCAGCAGAAGGGATCTCAAATATTTATAAATAATAACTAATGTCATTGCTCTTAAATTTCCTTCTATTATATGACCAAATATAATTAAACTAATTGCGCTCATATAGAGAATGATACCGTGTAATATAGGTTTATTCTGATCTATAAAGTAAAATATTATAATATAGATTCCAATAATATAGAGTGGTAATCCAATACAATGTAGTATAATATTAATTGGATGTCTATGTGTATTTTTAATAGCCTTGACTAAATTAAATTTCAAATTCTAAAAATTAGATAATAAAAAAGATAATTTTAATCTTATGAAATATTATGAAATTATCAAAGTTCAATTAAAAAGTTAAAAAATATTTCTAAACCTTAATTATTCTTAATTGATTCATACAAAGGTCATATAAAATGAAGATCCTAATTAATCTTTATTTCTATTATATTATTATAATTATGTATCCTTATATTTTATACACTAACTCATCCAAGTAAAATATTTTCAAAATAATCGCATCTTATTTAATAACAAGAAATTTAAAATTTATTGTATATTGAGAGTATCATCTAATAAAACTGATCCATTTTGTATTTTGAATTATCTGTCGAATCTAAAATTCATTTATTAATAGAATTAATAGATAGAAGTTAGCAAAATTTTTATAATAATCTTCTATAGTATTGGTAATGATAAAAAAAACTAACATGGTAGTAGTAGTATTACTAGTCAGTACTGTATTTTCTTTTTCCTTCGTAGGATATACGAATGGAATTAATTTTGTTGTTGCACAGTCTGCAAATAGTACAGACTCCGGTCCTGAGACACTTCAAGATTTTGAAAAAGAAATAGGAGATAATAATAGTGCTATTATAGGAAATGATACAAATATCAGTAATCCAAATAATACTCTTCTTGATTCAACAGAAGTTAATATGGAAGAGGATTGTATGGTATTAAAAGATGGAAGTAATTACTGTCCATAAAATAAATCCTATTGATAAATATAATCCCTCATAATTTTTTATTATGTGTATTTATAATGTTTCTACTAAATATTATTTAGTAGTTAAAACCAATACATATAGGTGCAACATTATAATTAGTTAGCAAAAATAATATGCTATTTTTATTTGCTCAAAAACAAAATAGTCACTTCATCGTAAATACTTTATAAAGTTCTCCTGTTCCCCGGTCAACATATTTCCAGCCTTGATCAATAGATAATAATGCAAATTTTGATTGCATAGTGGGATGTAATAACTTATAGACTGAATTTCCTACTGATATTTTGTTTGCTGCAGTCAAAGAAGTTATCTTGGCTGCGACATTCATACTATACCCTAGTATATCAATTAGAGAGCTTTTATCATAGCCATATTGAACGACAACATCTTCTCCTTCATCGATTCCTATTTTAACCGATAGTTCCGGATAATCGTGCTTGGTTAATATCGGATTAATTCCATTTTTTATAACATCGATCATTGATTTTGCACATTGAACTGATTTGTCTGATATAAGGTATTTATTAAAACCACAAGGAAAAAAAGAAATTATTGCATCACCAACATATTTTAAAACATAACCATTATAACTTTCTACAACTGAGGAAATCTCATGAGTAAATGCTCTAATTATTGTTACCAATTGTTCTACAGGTAAAGTCATGCTCATTTTAGTTGAACCTACTAAATCTATATACATTATAACAAGTTCTACTTTTGAATTAACATGATTAAGAAGAAATTCTTGTCCTCGTTTAACTGAACTATTATATTGATATCGTTCTTCTAATGCTTTCCAAAGACGATCTTGTCTTTGGGAAAATAATGTTTGTAAATCAACTAATTCAACATTTCTATTTTCATTTTCATGAGTTGAATTACTTCCTATTATTCTATTTAATATTTTAGTATTTACATTGTTAACTTCATTTTTTTGCTCTTTCTTTTTTTTATTATTTACTTTTCGTTTTGATTTGGGTTTATTGCTTTTGGTTTTCATCTCTGAAGTCAATGCTGATTAGTAAAAAGTAGTACTATTTTAATTTAAAAATTTTCAACACCTCTAGATGGGAATCAAATAATGATTAAAAAATTTTAATTAATATTAGTAAAAAGCGTAGCAGTTTTTTGCTGCTATTTCTGCATGTTGTTTATTTGAATGTTACTTCCAATTATTATAACAACACTGTAATTAGGCTATAGTTTTTTTATTATTATTTTTGTATATATAACTTATCAACTAATGCATTGAAATTCGTTCCAAATATTAGAAATTTTCCATCTTTGAATATGAATTGTTGTAGCACCCATAGGTCTAGAACTAACAGACATCTATCGTTGTTCTATTCCAGACCATTTTGAATTAGCAGTATTTTTTTCACTAAAACTATATAATTGAATTAAATTTACCAAAAGTTATAGAGCGTTTAGAATATTGTTTTCTTTAGAATAAATAACAATATTTGTAAAATTAATTTGTCTTTGATCTGTTAAAACTGTACTGGAATTACTAGTCATTATCATATTTCTAGTCTTTAAATGTTTGAATAATGTTTTAATGAATCTTCTGCTAATGAAAATTCTTTTTCAAGAAAACTCTTCTCTGCTTATATGTTTTTCAAGTTGCAAATATTTGCAAATATGACCTATACCAAATGAGAGTTGTCTATAGATAGTATTTTGATGATAAACTTTTTCTATTAATTAAATTAAGTATTTATTAGTTAATTATATTAAGAATATGGTATGATAGATGTAAATGTATTCATAAGTAACTAATTGGGTTGGATATTTTAGACAACTATTATATATTAGTGATTTCATAAGATTCAATACTATGTCTTTTTTAAAACAGATACATATCTCCGAGACTAACGTTCCTAAAGCTGCTATAGGACTATTGATATTCATATTAGCATTTGGTTTATTTATTGTAGGATATGATCAAGGTCAGCTTTTTAGTCTTGTTCAAGGAGAAAAAGCATACAACGATCTTTGGGTTCATGAATTCTCTCATGATATGAGACATGCAGCAGGTTTTCCATGTCATTAGGTTAGCATTGTAGTCTTCCAGCAACACTTTATGCAATTGAATTTTTGTGATTGGCTGAAATAAATAATTTAAGCCTCATTTAATTGCATTCATTACATCATTAAATAAACATAGTGAATTTTTGTCAAAAGGATCTTGAAAAGAAAGCAGAAATTGAGTTACGCCAACTTTCAAGTATTCATTAATTCTTTCTCCTATGTCTCTAGGTTTTCCTATTAGCCCATATTTTTTTATTTGATGCAATATATGTGGAGCTCTTTCCATTGCAAATATTTTTTCTTTATATTTGAGATCAGTATCTGATTCAGCAATTACAACATCTAATTCTATTGATTTTTCTATCTTTGGATTTGTGTCTTTACCAATAAGATGAGTAAATTCATTATTTAATTTTAAAAATTCTATTGGCGAGATATATGAGCATTCCCATATATCCGCATACTTAGCTGCAATTGCCATAGCCTTTTTTTTCTTGGCAGCAACTGTGATTGGAATCTTTTCAATTACTATATTGGGAATTTTTATGCTTGCACTATTTAATTTAAAATACTTTCCTTCAAATTTAACAGATGACATTTTTGAGTTCCACAGTTTAATCAAAACTTGTAATCCTTCATCTAGTAGCTCTACTCTTTCAAAGGCTTTAAGATATTCAATTCCAAAAGGATGCCACCATTGGATAGAATATTGTAATGTGGCACCAGCACCAGTTCGGAATTCTAATCTTCCTTTGGTTAAATTTTGAAATGTCATTGCCTGTTTAGCTAGTAAAGTAATATTGCGGTATTCTGGAAAAAGGTATGTTATTACAGGTCCAATCTTTATTTTCCTTGTAATATTAATTAATGATGATAATACAGTCCAACAATCCAAATCAATATCAGTTAGTGCTTCACCATAAAAAAATCCATCATATCCTGATTTTTCAGCAAATACACACATTTCTTTAATCTTTTCATAATTGGTACCCCAGATCTCTAAGCAAAATTTCATAATTATTAATTCTTAGTTATTATTATTATTATTATTATTATTATTAATTTTTCAAGTATGAAATATTATTCATTCTTCATTACTTTATAAGAAAAGTTTATTTGATTAATAGGAAGTAAGAATTTTAATACTTACAATTTGGAAAAATATTAAGATTTCTAATGTCTAAACATATAGCTAATATATGTAGAAGAGTAATAGTTTCAAATTATTTACTCATAAGAATATTTTTATAAAAAAATTAGACAAATATAATTTATTTTATTTAAAAGTAATGATATTTGAGTTGAATTACATATTATAGACGAATGAAATAGGTATTCAAATGATTTTATTTATCCTCATCTTTGATATCATCTGCAAGTTTCATTGACTTTCTAATACTATCTATTTGAATATCATCACTTCTTGTAATTAGTTTAGAGAAAGAAGGACTAGCATCTTTTCCTAAGGTAATTGCATTTTCATTCTTATTAAGTATAAACAATGTCACTCCATTTTCTGTAAGTTTATGAGCGAATACTTTTGCTTCCTTGAGATACTTCAAAAAATCTGTTATCATGTTATGTTTTATAGTTTCTACAGGAATTTCAAAAATAGAGGGGTCGATTACATTTAGGTTTATTTTTTTGTCTGCACTTTCTATCCTTAAAGATTCTTTATCCTGAACAGTTATCTTGATGGTACCACTCATCAAACTCAATCCTTTAACAAGAATATCCATAAACATATTTTCAATTGAGTTTAATTGATTAGTTTTATGAAAATCTTCGATGAAAGTTTTTAAATCTTGATGATTGATATTTAATATTATTTCAGATCCATTGTAAGATTCAATAGATGATTTTGGGATTTTGTATGTACGTTTATTTATTACTCCTTCTATTACTAGTATATAATTTTCATAATTAGCAACCACATTTCCTACTGAAATGTTATCTTTTGTGCGTACATTTTTTTTTGACTTTATTATATTATCCCAATCTGTCAATGAAAAATCATCCTTTAGTATGTTTTATTTTTTTATTGCTTCAGCTTTTATTATTAATTTTCCGTTTATAGTCCATTTAGCCGATCCTAATTCTTTTCCTCCTGGACCAGAAGCTCTGGGTATGTCTATTACAAGATTGTCAAACTGATATGTTATTATTGCTTCTTTTCCAGTTAATCGATCAAAAAGTGCTCCGATTAAGTCTACCCAGTTACTCGTTTGCGAGTTATCATTTTCTTGATCTCCTTGATAATTACCTTTATTACCGTTTAATTGGCTCATATTTTCTAATAAATAACATGTTATTTAAAAATTACATTGATAATATTTTTTGTATATTCATAACAAATAGAAACGATTCAATTATCTTTACATAGTAAAAATCATGAAAAATTGTGATCATAGATAACTAATTATTTAATTTCTAAGGATAGTTAGTAAGATTTAGTCCATTTATCTTTTCTCAATTATAAGTAATATTCTATATGTATTAATAAAATCCGAATTCTATTTTAGATCCTAAGAATATTATTATTGGATAACTATTTTTATTTTACTAGTTATATTATGTTACCTGTTCTATAACCCACTCTTTAAATTTGTTAATTGCGTATCTTTCCGACTGCTTTACAAAAGAGGGATCATCTAATTTCCATTGTTCTTTGGGAATAGACTCGAAAAATTCTTGCATACCTAAAGTAAATACAATCCGTAATTCTTTTGGATTATGATTTATTCCATAACGATAAAGAATTTTTCCAATTTTACCAAATGAATCATCATAATTTCTTTCAATACCTGATATTTCAAAAGTCTTGCATAATATTGATGTTATTTCATATATGTCATCCTGTAGTATTGGCATATGATAGACTAAACAATATCAACTTTATTTTATTTTATGCTCTTAAAAATTATTTTTATAATTATAACTTTTGTTAGATACCAAGATATTGTTTACGGGAAATGCCTTAGTGAAAAAAACATTAAATTTTATAATGACAGAACTGCAATTTAACAAGAAATTGGAATAGTGAAACAAGAAATCAAATAGTGCAAATGATTTTGGATAGCGAAATCAAAATTGTTGATAGAGAAGGCTGGATGAGACCATGCCCAAAATGCGGTAGCGATAATACGGCAGTTTATCGCTGGGAGTTGAG
>JAICEO010000017.1 GCA_025924135.1 Nitrososphaeraceae archaeon
GAAAAATAAGAAAAGGTGAGGTTTTAGGAGTTATTGGTGCAAATGCATTAGGAAAAACAACTTTTATGAAAATGATTGCAGGAGTAGAGAATGCGGATACTGGAAAGATCGAAACCAATGCTAAAATTTCATATAAACCACAATATATAAATCAAGAATATGATTCTGATGTTAAGTCATTATTATACACAGCATATCAAAATATTATAGAAGGAAGCATTGCAGAGGAACAAATTATTATTCCAATGGGAATTAAAAAACTGTATGAAAAAAATATAAAAAATTTAAGTGGAGGAGAATTACAAAAAGTAGCAATAGCAATATCATTAATGAGAGATGTTGATATCTATGCATTAGATGAACCTTCAGCCTTTCTCGATATTGAAGAGAGAATAGCATTAGCAAAATTTATTCAGAGGTTTGTAAGAGCACAAGGAAAATCAGCAATAATTATTGACCATGATATGCAGTTAATTGATATAGTTTCTGATTCTTTAATAATATTTAATGGAAACGAAGGTGTATATGGTATAGCGAGCAAACCCATGTCTAAGATAGAAGGTATGAACCTATTTCTTAGAGGATTAGGCATCACTTATAGAAGGGATGAGACTACTGGGCGACCACGAGTAAATAAAAATGGAAGTCAATTAGATAAATTACAAAAAAATTCAGGTGAATATTACTACATAAAAAGATGAAGATATGGTAAGATAGTATATGGGATCAATGCTTAAAAATGCATTAAAAGATGTATTTGCAAAAGATGAAATTGAAAAGGTTTATTCATCATTTGATATAATTGGTGATATAATAATAATTAAAATTCCCGATGAACTAGATGGAAAAAAAGAAATTATTGCCAAAATATTAATAAATAAAATTAAGACAATAAAAACTGTCTTTCAACAAATCTCTTCAGTACAAGGAGAGTACAGAACAAGAAAATTATGTTTTTTATCAGGAATCAATAAATCGATTACAGAATATAGAGAACATGGATGCGTATTTAAAGTAGATGTATTAAAGACATATTTTTCTCCTCGCCTTTCTACTGAAAGACTGAGAGTTTCTAAGTTGATAAGAAATAATGAAATAATCGTTAACATGTTTGCAGGAATAGGAACATATTCAATTATTCTTGCAAAAAAAAATCCTGACTGTATTATATATAGCATAGATTCGAATCCTGATGCAAACGATTTATGTATAATTAATTCCAAGTTAAACAAAGTTCAAGACAGAGTTATTCCTATTTTGGGTAATGCCAGAACAATTATATCTACTCAATTAAAAGGTAAAGCTACTAGGGTTCTTATGCCACTTCCAGAACAAGCATCAGAATTTATTGATTCAGCAATTATGGCTCTAGAAAATAATAAAGGGATTATTCACTATTTTGCCCATATTAAAGCCAAAAGTAAATTGAATGCACTGGAAGAAGGAAAACTAAATTGTCATAATAATTTCCAATCTTACCAATATAAGATAATTTGTGGAAGAGTAATAAGAGAGGTGGGCCCCAGAATATATCAAACGGTTTTTGATTTAGAGATACTCTAAATATTATCATCTGTAATCTCATTAGGATTAGAAGTAGAAATCATAGTGTATCCGATCCAAATAAATACGGAAACAATTATTCCTACAGTTCCTATAATGGTAAGTTTTATTAGAAGCAAATCTAGATTTGAGGCAAATAATAGATAGATATAGATTAGAAAAATTACTGTAGGAACAATTAAAAGAAAAATGCCAGTAGGTCTGTTACTTTTCATTATCATAAGAAATCCAATGGTAATATTATATATCTAACTAAGATCTTTGGCCATTAAAAATGCATCCTCGCCATCCCGATAGTATGATTTTAATCTAGATTTTATAATGAAACCTAGTTTTTTGTATAGTTGAACTGCACTGTCATTGCTTACTCTAACTTCCAAATATATTTCGTCACTTTTTCTAATAATAATACCATTAATTCCTTCGAGCATTAATGCTGTTCCTACACCTTTTCCTTGATGTTCTTCTAAAACTGCAACGGATACCACATGACCCTTCTTTACAAAACCTAACTTTCTGAAATTTGAGAAACCGAATTCTATTTTACACATAATGTAACCTACTATCTGATTTTTTGTTTCCGCTACAATAAATGCTTCTGGTAATTCTGCT
The DNA here is from genome assembly GCA_025924135.1 of Nitrososphaeraceae archaeon. GTDB lineage: Archaea > Thermoproteota > Nitrososphaeria > Nitrososphaerales > Nitrososphaeraceae > TH1177. Next base: position 2,176 of record JAICEO010000017.1, read on the forward strand.
AAAATAGAACTAAAAAAATAGTCAGAATAATGTTCTGGAAGTGTTAACATGTTTATATTAATAACAAACGGTAGATCTTTTTCTTCGCAATTACGAATAACATAATCACCAACACTTCTAAGAATAGATTGCAATTTCTATATTTAACTTGACAAGGTATTTAACTTTATATAGTAGACAAATTCTATATTATAAACTAAATCGGTTGAAGATATTCCACATATTCAAAATCATTCTTGTTGTTGATTTATAAAAAATGTAATACAAGGTTCAGGGCAAATCGCAATCTTATTTGATTTTCCATAACGTGTAAGCATATTTTGTAAAACTTCTTTAACATTATTAAAAGTAGTTAATCCTAATTTTGTTTTAGTGTAATGGAAGGGTATTGAAGAAACTAATCCAAGATAATACTCATTCTTTAAATTCTCAAGATAAATTAAATGTTCTAATCCCTTTATATAATTAATTTTTTTGATTTGAGAAAGATTCAATTTACCTTCTAAATACATAGTTAAAGCGCCATTACCTATGCCATGACTATTTTCTGCTAGTAAAACAGCCATTCCTTGATTTTTCAAAATTTTTATAGAATTCCATAATGAATATAAGGAGTTAGTAAGAGTGCTATGATTCTCCGGTTCCACACCTGAGCTAACTATTAAGGACTTTTGCTCAGCGAGATTAAAATTCGTACTTGTTTTAAAATTCGATACCGACGATTTAATAAATGTTGAATCAAATCCACAATAAAGACGAGAAATTCCATATTGATTAGATAAAATCTCTATAGAATATAGACCTAACTTATCATAAAACTCTAATGCTATTTTAAGGGGATCTCCTATTTGACCAGGATTAGGACTTATAATTTCATTAGAATGAAAAATTTCATCCATTAAACCATCAACACAATTTCTTACCAGCATAGAAGGAGTTACACTGAATCCAAAAAGAGGTTCATATCCAATTTTTGAAATAAAAATAACATTATCAAAATTTTTGATGTATTCATAAAAATCATTTTTATCCATTTGAAAAATTCTAATATTATCATCAAATTGATTTTTGATTTGAAGAAAATATTCTGAAAATGTTCCAATTTCAATTTCCTTTGTGCTATCAGTTTTATTAATTTCTATTAAAAAACATATTATTTTTTTTATCCACTTTGAAGAGGATAATGGAAAAATGAGGGTTTTCTTTGAAAACTTTATATCAGCTAGAGTATCTTGTATATTTTCATCAGATAACAAATTTAACTCTGGGTAACAGTAAAGTAAATTTTCTTGTTTAATATCCAACACTACATCTGTGGAACCGTAACCAAGCCATATCTCTGGCATGAATATGATTATAAGAATTAAAATAAATCTGTTTCATAATGAATATAAATAGTTTCTTTATAAAATTTCGTAAACCAATAGTATAGGAAATGTTTAAATCAGCAATTTATATTGGATTAAAACCCCATGGACGACGGAATTAATTTGTTGTTGAAAAATTGGAGATCTTATAAAACTTTTAATTTATGAAATAATTATTATTATATAATAACGCTTAACAGCTTTACAAAATATTCGAAAGAATAAAGGAATAGTCAAAGTTTTTTGTGTATTTCCAAAGGTACAATAGAATAATAAATATTTATAATACATATGAAACAACTTTATACTTTTTAACTCTCAATGAGTTTGCAGATGTTATCTATGAAAAAGAGTTATAAAGAAAGAACAAATGAATAATTCTAAAATAATTACCCTTCATATATCATAAGGTTCTTTTCTTCTAATAGATTATGAAGATTATGTACAGCTCGATATACTTCTGCTTCTTTTTTAGCTCCAGTACAAACCAACTTCCCACTTGCAAACAGAAGGATAACTGTTTTGGGATCTAACATTCTATGAATTAATCCAGGAAATTGTTCAGGTTCATACATACTGCGAGGAAGTACTCTAGCAGCTAATTCTAGGTGAATTTTGCCTCCTAAACTTGCAGATGCAACAATGTTTTGAATTTCAATTATGGGTTCATTTTCAATTTGGATACTTCCTTTTTTTAACTTTTGAACGACACTTTTGACAGCTTTTATTGCCTGATCTTCTGATTTGGCTCCTGTACATACCATTTTTCCAGAGCTAAAAATTAAAGTAGCAGTTTTTGGAGATTTAAGTCTAAAAACAAGACCAGGAAATTGATCTGGGTGATATTCAACGTCTGGAAATATTTGTGTGATTTGATTTAAGTTAACTGTTTGATTTATAGTCGCTGAAGCGACAACATTCTCAATACTTACAATGGGTTTAGTTTGCGGCATACTGGTATGCGGTTTGTGGACTATATAAATATATTATATAAACTTTTATTAAATGATTAGAGAAATTAGTATTGTTTAACTTATTCTGTTCGTTAACTAGTATTATATAAACGGGAATTTTATAGTCATTATAATGTCATTTAGAATAGACAAAGATTCATTAGGAGAATTTAAAGTTCCTAATAATGCGTATTATGGTCCATTTACAGCTCGTGCATTAGAACAGTACAAAGTAACTGGTAATAAATCTCACCTAAACCTTATAAAAGCTTACGTTATGATTAAAAGATCAGCAGCATTAACTAATTTTGAATTACAAGTCTTAGATGAGAAAATTGCTAAAGCAATTATTCAAGCTTCTGATGAAATTTTATCAGGACAGCTATTAGACCAATTCGTTGTAGACGCTATTAATTCTGGCGCTGGTACTGCTTTTAATATGAATACAAATGAAATAATCGCAAACCGGGCCTTAGAAATTCTGGGAAAAAGTAAAGGCGATTATAGCATTATTAGTCCTAATGACCATGTTAATATGTCTCAATCCAGTAATGATACATTTCCAACAGCAATGCATATTGCAATATTAATGAACAGTAACTTACTTCTAAGATCTCTTGATTTAATGATAGCATCTTTGAAAGATAAATCTTTACATTTTAAAAATATCATAAAAATTGGACGGACTCATCTTATGGACGCTATTCCTGTAACATTAGGCTCTGAGTTTGAAGTATATGCCTATACACTAGAGAGAGCTAAAGAAGAAATTATTAATAGCCAAAGAAAATTAGAGTTAATTGGAATAGGTGGAACAGCAGTTGGAACTGGTGTCAATACGCCCCAAGGTTATAGAGAAAAAATTGTTAAACATCTTTCGAATATTTCCGGTCTAAATTTAAAAAGCTCTGCAAACCTTCACTTTTTCCTCCAAAGCAAATTCGATATAGCTAACTTTTCGTCTGGATTAAGGAATTTGGCAATTGAACTAATAAAAATTGCTAATGATCTAAGACTTATGGCGTCTGGCCCATTAGCAGGCTTAGCAGAAATACTCATTCCAGCGGTTCATGCTGGTTCTTCTATCATGCCGGGTAAGGTCAATCCTTCTTTGGCTGAATGTTTAAACATGATTTGCTTTGATATTATAGGAAAGGATGTTTCAGTAACCATGGCTGCACAAGCGGGACAGTTTGAATTAAATGTAATGATGCCAGGAATGGTAAAGAACGTTTTGGATGCCACTGACATGTTAATAAATTTCTTGCCAATTTTTACCACGAATTTTATTAATGGAATTCAAGCAAATTCTGAAAGATTAAAACAACAAGTGGAAAAAAGTCCTATTCTCATAACCTTACTGAATCCATATATTGGATACTTGAGAGCAGCAGATATATATAAAGAATCATTAAAAACAGGCAGAGGAATACGAGAACTAATTTTAGAAAAAAAATTGATGAGTGAAAAGGACTTAGAAGATGCACTATCTTATGAAAGAATCATAGGATTAGTTTAAATTTTTTATTTGCATACGATATCAACTCAATCAGTTGCAGATGTGCGGAATGTATAGGTGATCCTAATTTCCCCAATACAGTATTACGAGAATAGTTTGGATAGTGCAATAATAACAGTTGAAAATTGTAATCTAGGAACAGACTAATAATTTCACGGATCGAAAATTCTAGAGATACCTCAAGTTTGACAATCATACAGAGGAAATAGTATTTTGAATATTTTTGTTTAGTACACTAGATAAAGTGTAAAGTTATAGATCCGGGTATCAAATGATTTTGATTATATTAATAAAATATATGATTCTACCTAAAGATTATACGTTATAAAAAAAATATAAGTTTGAAATAGCACTTAGTTTCTATAAATTGTATATTAGATATTATCTAATTTCTTATATTGCAGAGATTTATTTAATTAATGTGCATCCAGAGGATTTAAATAAAATTTGGTTTTGTGAAGATTGCCAAAGTAGTTTTTTTTTCAATTCAGACGCTGAAGATCATCAAGAAAAAACTGGACATAAAAAAATGAGAAAATTTAGTTCTGTATCGGGTGAAATTATACCAAAATAATAAAAGAATTTAAGTTTGTTATTTGCCATGCCTGTATGACCTATTAACTTGTGTAATTTTGTAAGGAATTTACCTTTAAAAACTAAAATTAATATTCGTTAAGCAATTTAAAATTTGTGTTGGTAATTAACATTAGATTACAAATAACACTACATTTCTTCAAAAGTAGCTCCAGAAAAGAATTCAAATAAACTTTGTAACTACTATATATTACAAATTTTCTATTCTTTTATTGATATTTATTATAGGCTATAAGTTCTTATTCCTATAATACAATAAACTTTTATCAGTATCAAAAAATAAATTAAGCAATATAAGCTAACTATATTAACAAAATAAATCATGAAAAATAAATCATGTAGTAATATTACCAGAAAGTTGTAGCATAATTACCAATAGCTAACTAATATTAATATAAAACTACAGGATTTTTTCTAAATCATCTATTTTTTCTGACAAGAGATCAAAACCTTGCTGCCAAAACCTTTTGTTAGAGATATCGAAACCAATTTCAGTTAATAAAGTTTCAGGGTTTTTTGACCCCCCTGCAGAAAGTAAATTCAAATACTTTGGGATGAAAGATTTTCCTTCTTTTTTGTACATTTGAAACAATGATAAAACGAGAAGGTTGCCGAAAGCGTATGCATAACAATAAAAAGGAGTATGATAAAAATGTGGTATATATGTCCATTCCCACATAAAATCATCGGAAACAATTACTGAATTTCCAAACTGATCCTGTAGATTCTTTTGATATAGAGATGAGATATTATCAATATTAGCATTGTTTTCTATGACTTTATTATGTGCATCAATTTCGAATAACGTAAAATATGATTGTCTCATAATAGTTGCATACATATCATCTATTTGTTCGGCTAATAGAATAGATCTCTCTTGTTCTGTCATTTCTTCCGCTAACTTTTCATTCAACAACATTTCAGCAAAGACAGAAGCTGTTTCAGCTAAAGGAAGAGGGGCATGAGAAACAGCGATTGGCAAATTTGAAGAACAAATACTATGTATAGCATGTCCAAATTCATGAGCCATTGTAGAAATATCACGATACATACCATCATAATTCAATAGAACATATGGAGTTAATTTAGGAGAAATAGTAGAACAAAATGCTCCACTCATCTTGCCCTTTCTTATTTCTGAATCAACATGGTTTTTATTAAAAACTGTTTCTGCATAATCTCGAAATTTAGGTTCAAATGACTCAAAAATATTTAAAACAATGTTTACTGCTTGCTCATAGCTATATTTTTTTTGTATTATCCCTTTTTTAACAAGAGGTGCATACAAGTGATAACGTTCCAGTTTTTTTAATTTTAACATTTTTGCTTTTAAATCGAAATATTTATGAAAAATGAAAGAATTTTTCTTGCATGTGTCCAATAAGGTGGATACAACATTATCACTTATATCATTATAGACATTTCTTACAGAAATGGGTGAATCAAAACCACGGATTTTAATGTTTTCATCATGCCATTGTACTATTAAATTTAAATATATTTCACCTAAAACTCCACTATTGTTTTTATATACATTAAACAAGGATTTGTAAGCGGCTTTCCTTTCCTCTGATTTGTTACTTCTTACTAGTGACATTAATTTTTCCTTATTTAGAATTTTTTTTCTTTTTATTTTGTTGTTTGTTTTTATTTCAAGAATAAATTCAAAATTATTTGTCATTCGATCATATATTTTGACCAATGCATTTGGCCCAGTTACTTCGAGTATATTAACAATTTTTTCTTCTTTTTCAGACAAGGTATATTTCCCTAAAACTCTTTTATGTATAAGAAAATGTTTATATATAGGATCGACAGTTTGAATAATTCTATTTGCATCTTTTTCTTTTAGGGTCTGTTTGAACCATACATCAAAAAATATCAAGTTATTAGAAATTTCAGTACTTAATAACTCCATTTCTGTAACAAAAGCAGAATATTGATTTGAAGAAGTATTGGAGGAATATTGCAAATGTGCAAAACCTAATACCATATTTAATTTCTCTGAAATCGTCTCCAATTGTGATAGCATTTTAGAAAATTTTTGTGAAGAAATATTATCATTAAGTAATTCACGGTTTTCTTTGAATTTTTTGACGTCATAATGTAATATTTTTAAATAATTTTTTATATTATTTTTTTCCTTATCTACTAATTCGGATAAATCCCAACAGCCTAACTGAGGTTTTTGTAATAGAGTCATAAATATATAAAAAATTTATAGCCTTGTATTAATAGTTATCAATTAAGCTTAGATAAAGATTCCCATTAATTCTTATAAAAAGTATTATTATATTTCAAATACTAATTATAAGCATATTCACCATTAATGGAAATAATAATAATAATATATGATAAAATGGCATTTGAAAGAATAATTTATCTTAAATCTTCCAACAGATTATCATCACGGTAATTGTTTGGATCTAATCTGAACCCTTTTGTATTTTCATAGGGAATGTCACTTAGTTTAAGATGATAGTCCATATTTCGTCTTTTAAATTGCTTTACAAGCCATAATACGAATTGTTGTTCAAGAGTTATTCCTTCTTCTTTGGAGATTTCTGGAAAATGCTCTCTCAATTTTTCTATAAGAGAAAGGTCAAAATAGATATTGAAAAAATCCCATCCTAAAGCTGCACCATTAGATGACACTTCACAATTAATTTGTGAGCTAACCGAAAATTGCAAATATTCTATTAATTCAATTATTTTTTTTCTTTCTTTATCAAAATTCAAACAAGACCCAGATATTATAATCGTTGGCGGTTTTTCTAAGAATTTTCTCAATAATAAATATATAAAATAAGAATATAAAAACAAATCTAAAAAAAGCCGTTATTATTTGTAAGTTGGAAAAACACTCAATATACTTCTAAAATGTTGGTACTATTCCCTTTAAGAATTATTACCGCTAAATTTAAGTAGATGAAACTTTTCATTAGGTTCCTCGTTGTTATGAAACCTAAATAAAATGATATAATTCGAAAAAATTATTGAAACGAAAAAAGATATAGATTACATAGTTTTATAATTTATAAGATTGCTCTGAATGAATCTTTCTTCTATTCTAAGTTGATGATAAAGCACTGTAACGGTGTATATATTTAATTTCTAAAGAACACATATGTTTTTTTTCTTATCTATATCTTTTTATATTTAATTTTATGTTATATACTTTTAGAATAAGAAAAATAATACCACTTTACAAAATTTCATCAATAACAATACATAAAAGTATTTAATTATACAATTATGAGGGATTTATATTTTAATTACTTCTAATTCAATATCCTTCAATAGATTCATTATTCTTACTTTTTCATTACCTAAACCCTTTTGGTCAATTATTATGTGTGTAACTTTTTCATAACATTTTGAAATCATCTGATTTAACATATCCTTATTAATATAAGATAAATTGTATTTATTTGCTATGTGACCTATTCCATATTCAGTATTTATTATTAGTTTATTGAATTTGGACCCATAATGATTTCCTCCTAGTCCTATTGCAATATCTTTTGCAGGATAAATCTTTTGTGTTAATGTATCTAATAAAGAATCACATACGAATGATGCAGTCTCACTATTACTCCATTGGTCTTCAGAGGAACCTATTTCAACAAACATAACAGGTTTTTTTATACTAGTGGGACCGTGATGTGTAGTTTCTATAGTTATATCACACAAGGGAACCTTTTCTCTTTCTTGGAATATTTTTAAAAGATAATTCTTTTGCAATGAGGGATATGCAATTCCTAACTCACATTTATTTCCTCCATAGGAATTTGTAAAATAATTTCCTGGAAAATGACAGGTCAAAGATGGAATCTTACTTTTTGATTGATGCCTAGAAAGAAAAATGAATACATTTGTTTCTTTGGATGAGGAATCTATACTATCAGAAAATAGTAATTGGTAGGGAGAGATAAACATTGAAATATTATCGTACATAGGAGAAGTTAAATAGAATTTTTTTATTTCATGGAATTCTTTGTCTTCTTGTAAATATTTTAGCATTGTCTTACTAGCTGGATCCTTCTCCGAAGTAATTAAGGTAAATAACATATAATCAATAATCAAAAAACCAAATATTTTAGTAATTACAATAATTAATTTATTAAATTGAAATCCAAAACATTTAACATTAACACAAAACATCATAAAGTATGAGTAATTGGGAAGAAAATCATCAAGATGATCGGGATGATCGAGATATTCTTACTTTACCCAATATAAAATATATAGTAGAAGGATTAAATGTATTGCTTCAAACTAACTTGGATGGAGAAAAGAGATCCGAGGTTATTAGTTTAAGAGAGAAACTAATCAATAGGTCCAGTTCAATCATAAATGATTTCAATTGATAAATTTCAATTGATAAAAAATATTATCTTTTTACTCATTGGGATTTCCAATCTTTTACAGTAGCTCTTAAGTGAGTTAAGGAGCGGATTTGACCACCATTAATTCTTTTATACAAACTCCAATATACTTCACGATTAACATCATTTCTGTCTTTTAACACTTTCAAATGATACCTCATTGCTCTAATTTTTTTTACATATAATTCTTTTTTTCCTGTTCTTGCTGTTTTACGACCTTTCTTAGATCCAGCACCAGTTCCATGTTTCTTTTTTGTATCTAATTTTGCTTTAGCTTTACCGCGAGATGTTCCTTTGGGCTTTGATGTCCATATCACTCTATTTTTAATTAAAGATCTGATATCTTCTCTGGTTATAGAATCTGCTATATCATCAAGCTTATCAGGCTCAAATTTTACACGATTAGAACCAACATTAAGCATTCTAGCGACTAACTCACGTTTCTTTTTAAGATTTACAACCATGTCTTTTATTCATTCTCCTTTATTTGGGATTTATTGTGTGATTTAGAATCTTTTCCTGGATTCAAAACTTTTAATCCCAATTCAGCTGCCTTATTCAAAATTTGTTTTTTCTTTAATTTTCCAACGATATGACCTATCCTCACAGCATCTTTTTTTGCATCTAGCGATAACAGGTCATTGATATTATGGACTAAATTATCAACATATCCTGATGGATGAAGTCCCCTAGCAACCTTTGGACCTCTATAACCAACTTTTACCAATTGAGGGACGCCAGAAACTTGTAGTCTCATTTTATTATCTTTCCCTTTAGGCTTCCTCCAATTTTCTGCAAGCCTGTCGTATCTCCAGCTTTCCTGTCTTACAAATTTCGGTCGGTGTTGAGATATTTTTTTCCGTTTTTCTAGCAGTTCCTTATTAATAACCATGAGTAAGCAGATAAAATAGAATTTTAAATTTCAATAAATATGTTTCTCTCTTTCAAAGAAGAAAATAGATATAAACTCAAGTTAATCTAGCATATTAGATAACACAAAGGTTAATAATTACAAAAAAAAATATGTTTATGGTAAAATATGAATTACCTCCAGTACCATACAATTATGATGCACTAGAACCATATATTGACGCAAGAACTATGGAAATACATCATACAAAACACCATCAAACTTATACTGATAAACTTAATGCAGCGCTTGAGAAATGTTCTCCTGAAATTCAAGAAAAAGATATTGTCGAAATACTATCAAATCTTGATCAAGTTCCTGCTGATCAAAAAAGTGCAATCAACTTTAACGGAGGAGGATTTGATAACCATCGAATATTTTGGCATAACATGAAAGCAAATGGAGGAGGTGAGCCAAGTGGACCTATTGCTAATGCAATAAATTCTACATTTGGAAGTTTTTCAGACTTCAAAGAAAAATTCACTTCTAATACCACATTGATTCAAGGGAGTGGTTGGGGTTGGCTTGTCTATAATCCATCTAACCGTAAAGTAGAATACAAAGCTATGCCAAATCAGACGAGTCCAAGAACAGAAGGTTTAATACCGCTTTTAGGTTGTGACGTATGGGAACATGCATACTATCTCAAATATCAGAACAAACGACCTGACTATATTTCTGCTTGGTGGAATGTTGTAAACTGGGAAGACGTTTCCCAACGTTTTGACAAGATCAATACATAAATATTTTCTTTTCAATTACTTTTTTTATAATACACCAAATCGCATGTCATGTAATACGAAAGTGTGACATTATTTTATTAATTAATGGTTTGAAATTTTTATAATCATCACCATTAGAAGTGAATTCAATATGAAATACATTCGTAGAATTTTTTAGAAAGATGTATTCATCTTTGTTTATAATTAATCCTGATTGGGGAGGCGAAAATGAATATTGTATAAATTTATTTCTCGTCGAGTTATCTTCTATATTGGATATTTTTATATTTGTTATCGCGTCCTTTAGTTTTTCTAAATATAAATTAACGTGGTTAGTAAAAGAATCTCCTGGATCCAGAATTTTCGATTTAATAGTAAAATATTCTTGAAATGTATCTAAAGAAGACTCTAATGGAGAAATGAAACTAATTATTATAAAGAGATCATTAACAGAAATTTTATCTTTAAATTCAACATATGTCCAATCTGATGGATACATTAATTCTATAGAATTATTTTTATTTTTATATAATTTAAAATCATTTTCCGATGCAGATGAGTCTGTAAAACCTTGATTAAAATTAAAGAGCAGTAATAAAAGTGATAGTAATAACACTACTGACTGGAATAAATTCATTTTATATTTTTAATATTAATAGAAGTTATTTTTAATGTGTTAAAATTGGTACAAAGATTATTTATTGTCCATAATTATAAAAATTAAGTGAGGGATACTTCTATATAGACATCATCAGGTATTCTCAATCTCATCAGCTGTCTAATTGCTTTATCATCCGCACCTAAATCAATTACTCGTCTATGAATTCTTAACTCATATTTATCCCATGTATTTGTCCCTTGGCCACATGGAGATTTCCTTGTTACTACTTTCATTTTTTTTGTAGGAAGTGGATAAGGACCTTTTAAATTTATACCACTTTTTTCTCCTATTCCTTTTATTTCGGAACACACACCTTCCAATGTAGAAAGATTGGTGCTTGTTAGTTTTATTCTGGCTTCCTGAGGCATTGTAATATTTCCCTTTTACTTCTTTTCATATTTTTCTGTAATGGATTTGATAACTCCAGCAGCAATAGTAGTACCCATATCCCTTAATGCAAATCTCCCAATTTCTGGGAATTCTTTGAAAGTTTCGATAGCAAGAGGCCTGACTGGTCTAATTCTTACAATTGCTGCATCTCCTGTTTTAAGAAATTTTGGTTTTTCTTCTAAAACTCCCCCAGTTTTAGGATCAATTTTGGCAACAAAATCCGATAGAGTTGCTGCAACTTGTGCTGTATGAGCATGTAAAACAGGCGTATAACCTGGTGCCATGGCAGTTGGATGGTGGATTACTATTATTTGAGCTTCAAATTCTTTAGCAACACTTGGGGGTTTATCTGGATGTCCTATAACATCACCTCTATGAATTGATTTTTTGTCAATTCCTCGTAAATTAAATCCGATATTATCACCTGCTTCGGCTGAATCCATCTGTGTATGATGCGTTTCAATAGATTTGACTTCTCCGGTTACTCCTGCAGGCATAACTATTACTTTATCATTAGCCTTAACGACACCTGTTTCTACTCTTCCTACTGGAACAGTCCCTACACCAGTAATTGAATAGACATCTTGAATTGGAATTCTTAAGGGTTTCCCAATTGGTTTTTCTGGTGGCTCGAATGAATCTAGTGCATCTAATAAAGTGGGTCCTTTATACCAACCCATATTTTCAGAATTTTTAACTAAATTATCACCTTTCCATCCAGAAACAGGGACAAAATTTACTTTACTGGTATTGTAACCCACCATTTTCAGCATTTTTTCTGCGATACCCTTGACTTCATTATATCTTGCTTCTGAATAGTTAGAATCATCCATTTTATTTAATGCAACTACTACTTGTCCTACCCCTAATGTCCTGCATAGAAATGCATGCTCTCTGGCTTGCCCTCCAGGTTCTGTTGCGGCTTCTGTTTCTCCTGGTTTGGTGGAAACAACTAAAATAGCCACATCAGCTTCTGAGGCACCTGTTATCATATTTTTAATAAAGTCCCTATGACCTGGGGCATCAATTAACGTAAAGAAGAACTTCTTAGTTTCAAATTTCTGAAAAGCCAGATCTATGGTAATTCCTCGATCTCTTTCATCTTTGATACTATCTAAAACCCATGCATATTTGAAAGTATCACCTTTACCAGTAGCTTCTGATTCTTTTGCAAATTGTTCTATAGTCCTTTGATCAATAACTCCTAAATCAACCATTAAATGGCCTACAATTGTAGATTTACCATTATCTACATGTCCTGTAACCACGAGATTCATATGTGGTTTTTTGCTTGAGCTCATACACGGAAGAGTATTCATCTGCTTTATTTATATTTCGATTATCAAAAATGAATCTGGTTTCCAAATACAACAGAACATAAAAAATAATTTACTATAATTGTTGACTACAGTAAAATACATTAATAGTAATCAACTAAGTTTTTTAGTTGAATAATTATAACAAACTTTCGGATAATGAAATTGAAGTAAAGTTAAAAGAAATAAAAAATTGGCAAATTGAAAATGGTAAATTATGTAAATCTTTTGAATTTAAAAATTTTACTCATGCCTTTGGCTTTATTACGAAGATAGCATTGGAATCAGAGAAATTAGATCATCATCCAGAATTATTTAATGTTTTTAACAAAGTAAAAGTATTTTTATCTACACATAAAATTAATGGGTTAAGTGAATATGACTTTATATTGGCAAAGAAAATTGATGATCTTTAAGAATACAAAATAATTATTAACTTATTATTAACACTACCTGAAATTCTTATAATTATACATCTGAATATAAAGAAAATTCATGCGGGTGAGGTCTTAAAGTAACTTCTCTATACTCATTTGTTGAATGCTCTATCAATCTATCAATTACTGAACCATCAAATAGGGGTTTAAGAAACTCCCTATCAGAATCTAAAGCCTCAGTTGCATCTAATAAACTAGTAGGCAATTGTTTTATTCCAAGTTGACGTCTTCGTTTTGAGGTCATTTTGAAAATATCTTCATCAATAGGATCACCAATAGATGTTTTTTTCTTTATTCCATCTAAACCCGCTGCAACAATACAAGAAAAAGCTAGATAGGGATTACACGAGGGATCAGGAGCACGAAATTCAATTCTTTTCATATTTGCAAATTTTTCTCCTCTAAAATGTCCTGGAATTCGTATTATAGCCGATCGATTACCAGTACTCCATGCTACATATACAGGAGCTTCATATCCTGGAACTAATCGTCGATATGAGTTGGTTGTAGGGGCTACAATTGCTGCGAGTGCAAAAGAATGCTCTAATATACCTCCACAAAAATATCTAGCTAATTCAGAAATTTCAGCATACTCATCATTTTGGTCGAAAAATAAGTTAGAGTCACCATTCCACAGACTAATATTAACATGCAAACCAGATCCATTATCAAGTGCTATTGGCTTTGGCATCATAGTAGCTATCATGTTGTGTTTTTTGGCAACATTTTTTACAATGTATTTATAACTTTGGACAGAATCTGCAGCATTTACTAATGTATCATATCGTATATCTATTTCACATTGTCCAGCAGTTGCAACTTCATGATGATGTGCATCACATGCAATACCAAAATTATTGCTAAGAATGTCTACACATTCATTACGAAAACTCATTAAACTATCACCTGGAGCACTAGGAAGGTAACCTTCCTTTAGATTCAGGGTATACCCAAAGCCATCAGAAGCCCAAGGAGCTTCTTTCGAACTTATTTCATAACTTTGACCACGATATGGGGTAAGGGTATTCACTAACAATTTATCAAAAACAAAAAATTCAACTTCTGGTCCCCAATATGATAATGAATAACCATTATCATTAACATATTTTTCGGCTTTCTTTGCGATACCTCGAGGATCCCTCAAAAATTGCATTCTGTTAGATCCACCTCTTAAAATATCGCAAATCAATCTACATGTTTTGTATTTCTCGATCCAAGGAATTATAGCATAGGTAGAAGGGTCTGGTCTAACAATTAAATCTGATTCGTGAATTTCAGTGAATCCACGTATTGAAGAACCATCAACTTTTGGTAATCCATTTTCAAAATCGGTTTTTTTAAACATATTTGCAGAAATAGTAATATGATGGAATTTTCCAAATAGTCCAGTAAATTGTAAATCTATAAACTTGATATCGTCTTTTTCTAATTTATCCATAATATCATCAGTACTAAAATTTTGTTCTTCAATTCTTCCTTCAATAACCCTATATGGCAAATCAGTTGGTAATAATTAAGGACCTCATAATTAAGGCTTTCAGAATTTTAAATAGAAAAGGGAATTATTAATAACTTGATTCTGTTACCATAATAACTTAATGTCTGACAATTCGGAAGAGTATTTCACATTAGAGATGGCATATAATATTCTTTTAAAAGAATATCAAATTTCTTCATTACAAGAAATATCTTATGATACATATCAGAGACTAGCTATTACAATTGGAAATTTAAAGGCAAAAGAGTATGACCTTCTTGAAAAAAGAATTGTACAGAAAATTATTGAAAATTTATCGATAATATCGAATCTTTTACTGCAAATAAGAATAGAAAAAATCCTTAAAGGAAATATAAACTCAAATTTAGAGATAGGATATTCTAAAATGACAGACGAAGAAAAATTTATTATCGATGGAGAAATTCAGTCAAAAAGAAAGAGAAAAGAGATAATGACCTTAATAACCAATGGGCAACCAAAAATTTTAGAAAAAATAACAGATACAATTAAACAAAAAAAATTACTTATTATGTTTATAAAACCCATGGAGCAATTTGTTGGAGTTGATATGTATAAGTATGGCCCTTTTAAGATTGAAGATGTGGCAAATTTACCTTTTGAAAATGCATTATCCCTTGTTAATAATAAAATTGCAACTGAGATAGCTCCTATCTTTGATTAATATTTAATTGGAAGGAAAGAAAAATATTATGATTAATATTCATTAAAATATTGACACATAATGAAATAGATATTGACCAGTTTATTTTGCTCACAATTTATCCTAGTATTGCGCTATTTGGAATTACATTTTTTGCAAAAAAGGCTAAGTTAGTATCATCTATCCAATACTGTTTACAGGCTTTTTCATGTATTGTATTTTCTGTTATCTATCTGATGTTTATTCCTAATGGAGGAGCTCAAGGGTTAGCACTAGTATTAATATTGTTTAGTGGCATATTATTATTTCTGGCGAGAAAACATACTATTCATCCTGAGGAAAATGATAGATCACCATCATCGAGGGAAATTCCATTTATTTAATGAATTTTAATGAGCCGTGTAATGATAAAATGTAAATCAGAATCGAACTGACCTTAAAACAAGAATTTAAATATTTAGAAATAAGGATTTAAAAGAAAATATATATGCTTTGTATCTGTTTAGGTATTATCCTTATTTTCGTCCTTCTTTACTTTGTTTTCCTTTAAACTTTCTTGATAAGATGATACTAAAACAACATTATCATCAAGAGACATTCGAACACGAACTTTTCTTGGTGGATTTGTTTTTCCTTGTTTCCAGATTTCTTTATTTAACTCTTGATCTATTTTTATATTTTCATTTTTCATATGACGTTTTGCGAATTCCTTGATCATATTAATGACCCTATCAGTTCTGCGATATTGAGGGGTTAACCAAGCCTTTCCTAGATTAATGGTATACACATGTAGCGTATTCTCGTCAGATTTTGACATGTTCATAAATCACCATTCATTATCCTATGTTAACGTCGGATCTTCTCCAAAGTCTACGTTTTGGATTGGATCGTACTTGTCTATGCGTCTTAATTATAACCCATGCTGGCACAGGCCTATTCTGTTTAATTTTCCTAATTAATCTTTTTTTTCTAGATGTATTCTTTCGGGCGGCCATCCCAGTAACAGAATGCTATTTCTTACTTTTAAGTGTTGATATGTATATCCAGGATAGAAATAATAAACAACAAAAAAAATAATATAAAAGTAAACCAAGTTCAAAATATGATGGAACTATGTAATGTATGTTTTGAGTTCTTTAAGACAGATAAAAGTATAAAAAATATTAAGAATATTAAAATTGTTGAGAAGAATCAATGTAATGGATTATACCATAAAAAATTAATAGATAGTTTTAAAACATAACTTAAGCTTGAGTTATTTATTGTTATAATTGCATTTTTCACAATGATCATAGGTATCACCATCAAGATGATTAAAATGAGTTTTACACGATCTACATGTATGGTGAATTTCTTCAAATCCATCAAAAGCTTTAAACGCAAAATATTCTAAATCCATACTTTTACATTTTATACATCTGCAACTGCAAAACATACATAATAAATAATTTTAATATATAAATTAGTTTTTATTACTTAAAAGAAAAATTCATTGATTAAATTACAATTTTTAAGTGCCATAAATACTACTACTTAGGATTATCCATTAACAAATCTATTTTGTAATTCTATTTGAAATCTAAGAATTCTGCAAAAAGTGAATATTGAGAAGAATCAACAACCTTGACCTTAATTATTTGTCCAACACATAGGTTTAATGTATGAGCATTATTTATAATCACTGATTTATAGGCATAATTTCTTCCCTGAACTAATGTATTTGTTATTTCATCGATATATACCTCACCAATCCACCCTATCCAGAGGGTATTTCTTCTTTTTGATATCTCACGAGAAAGATTATGTAAAATTGAAGAACGGAGTTTTTTTTGATCGGAGGATACATTCTTTAACTTTGATGAAACTGTACCTGATCTCTGACTATATTTCGATATATTTATGATATCTGGCTCAGAGTCTCTGATTAAATCCATTGTCAATTTAAAGTCTTCCTCTGTCTCGTTTGGAAAACCTACTATAATATCAGTTGCTATTGTAATCTCAGGAATAGATTTTCGAAATTCGAATACAGCTTTTTTAAAAATTTTAATATCATGACCTCGATACATATCTTTTAAAATTTTATTACTGCCACTTTGAACTGGAATATGTAGAAATTTAAATATTTTTTCTTCATTTTTATATACTAAAACAAGGTCATATAATATCTCAGATAAATACATTGGATTCAGCATTCCAACTCGAATTTTATAATTCCCCTCTACTTGTGTACATAATTTTAACAATTCAACTAAATTTGACTTTATATCTTTTCCATAACAGCCATTGTCTGTTGACGTTAACCATATTTCATTACAACCATCTTTAAGATCATTTTTTATTTGGCTAATTATGGACCCCGGACGATAACTTTTAAGATTACCCTTTGAAAGTTTAGTCTGACAAAAAGAACAATTACTTAAACAACCTGAGGCGATTTCTACAATACTAATAGATTTATTCACTCTCAACCTTGGTAAGTTTACTTTTTCTTCTGATGAGTCATCAACAAATACAATTTTATTATTTGAAAATGTAAGATTAACAGCTTCCACTGATTTATCTAAAGAATTTGGACCCAGTAAGCTAACATTTGGATTAATCTTTTCTATTTTTGTTCTTTCAGTTTTGGTTAGACATCCTGCCACTAGTAATGGTTTATTGTCTACAGTTAATTGCTTAATGCGGTGAAGCATTTTATGTTCAGTAGAATCTTTAACTGAACATGTTACAATTATATTAAGATCTGATTCGTCAATACAATTTACTATATTATATCCACAACTATTTAGAGTGCCAGCTATAATTTCCGAATCTGCAATATTGGCAGAGCATCCATATGCTTCAATCCATACATTTTTTTTAGTATTTCCATTTGATTTTATTTTATTGTCTAATTTAGAGATAATATCCTGATTATTTATTTTGACATCCTTTTTCAAAATGGAGATATTTTCAATAAGATCTGGTTTTAGTTTTTGCATTAGTAGATATTATAATACTAAATCCAGTATTCTATATAATTATTAAGATTATTGAACTAAAACATCTATAAAAAGATAATAGGTCTAAGAGGAGTATTTTTTTTCCAATTTCCTATATGCTGACAAGTTGACAAGATCATTGAATTCTTGAAAAGTAGTCATTTTATTTTTCAATTCTTTAGTTGTACCCATTTTCTTTAAGGTTTGAAGGGTTTGTTTTATTGCAAAAGTAGCTGAATATAATGCAGATAATGGAAATACGACCATTTTAAAACCCATTTTTCTTAGTTGGTCAGCAGTTAAATTAGGGGTTATTCCTTCCTCAATCATATTTGCTAGTAAAGGAGCCTTAATTTCTTTCGCAATCAATTCCATTTGGTCAATGGTTTTCGGTGCTTCAACAAAAATAACATCAGCACCAATTCTTTTGTACTCTTTTCCTCTTTCTATTGCTTCTTCAATTCCAAATTGTGCAAGCGAATCAGTTCTTGCGACTATAATAAATTCATTGTCTTCTCTTGCATCGATGGCAGCTTGTAATTTGAGAATATATTCTTCTTTTGGTATAACGGTTTTGCCAGCCATATGACCACACCTTTTAGGCCATACTTGATCTTCTAAAAAAATTCCTTTTGCACCGATTCTTTCTAAATCTTTAACAATTTTCCAAACGTTTAAAGGATTTCCATATCCTGTATCTATATCAACAAGAATTGGGATATTTACAGAATTAATGATTCGTTTTGCATTTTCCAAAGTTTCCCCAGCATTCAAAAACCCAAAATCAGGCATTCCTAATAAAGATGCTGATGTTCCATACCCTGTTTGAAATGCAGTTTCAAATCCTACATCCTCGGCAATTTTAGCGGTTAAAGCATCATATACCCCTGGAAGGATTATAATATCATTATCATCTGCTAGACGTTCTCTTATAGAGATTTTTCTTTTATTATACATCTCACTACTTTAACAGATTTATTAATTAATAAAAAGATTTAAAAATTATGTGTTATTTTTTGATTTCATAAATGTCGTAATTAGTTTCAGAATATTTCGAAACGCCTATCATACATTCTCTGCAAGAATAATATTTAACTGGAGGATCATGACTAATAGACCCATTTAGCCATATCATAATGTTTCCGCACACAGGACATTTCATAGTCATTGATAAACCTTTAATAAAAATTCAATATATATTTTTTTAATACTTTATTCGTATTATACTATCCTGATAATGATAAGAAAAGAGACATTTAACTCATTTCTTTAAACCTAGTGAAATAATCTTAGCTGCAATAATTGCTCAAAGATTTGTAACTCTCCTTCAATGTTTATTTCATTAGACTTTTTTCTAATCATCTCCTGCTATTATATTCAGTATAATTTTATTATACTTTTTAGTTATTAGTTGATGAACGGGCTATCATGGCTCCATTAAATGATATCTTGATATCAGTTTTTCGCTGAATTGATTTTGTTAACTATCACTCGACGTATAAATATCGTAAATCATTCGTTTGTAATCCTGACCTTTATACAGAGAAAAATTAATAAATCGCTAGTGATATTATGAATTTATGATTTCCCATTGGTTTTCGAGAGTAAATAGTGTTATCCCTAGAGGGTTCTCCAGACAATATATTTTAAACTTGTTAAAAGAAAAACCAATGAGCGGTAAAGAAATTATAGATTTTGCAATTTATGAAAGCGGCGGAAAATGGAAACCATCACCAGGCCTTATTTATCCTATGCTAGGCAGATTATTA
>JAICEO010000018.1 GCA_025924135.1 Nitrososphaeraceae archaeon
TAAGAGATCAACTCTATGAGAAAAGAGTACTACGATTTATTGAAGAATTCGAATGGTATATTGAAGCCTTCAAAAACCAAAGAGTCAAAGGAACGCCATATTAGAACAAAATCATGGATTAAAGGAATTTTTGATTCGGGTTGGGTAGGACTTGTTGTATTAATTTGATTATGGGACAAATATCTAGTTACTCATAATAAACCATTGGAATGAATATAGTTCAATCCTTTGTTATATGCTTTGACAATCAACTATTAGAACGTTATTTACTATATGTATTATTATATGTCATAATATCAACATAATAAGAAAATTATTTTTAAACTAATAAAGATTAGAAAAGATTATTGATTTAAATCACAACATCCGTTTACAAATAATGATAGACAATTCTATAATTTAAATTTGTCTTCCAACATATATTTCATTGTCTAGAAGGATACAACATTGTTAAATATTTGATTATTGGGATTAATAACTCTAAATAAGATATTCTTTAAGTATATTTATTCTCTTTTACTAATCAATTATATTAACCAAATTCCTATAATGTGTATATTTTATAAATGTACGTTGTTCTAGAAGAAGGATTTAAAATAAGATACGATGAATATGGAAAAGATAATCAAAAACATATCCTATTTATTCATGGTCTTGGTTCATCTCCTATTGTATGGAGAGATATTCCACAAGCATTATCAGAACATTTTCATACCATAGCTGTTGATTTAATAGGATTTGGTGAAAGCGATAAACCCCAAGTGAATTATACAATAAGCTATTTTGGTCAATTCATACAAAACTTTCTTAGAAAGATTGGAATAAACGATCAAGATAAAATAACAATAATAGGTCATTCTTTAGGAGGATATATAGCAATAGAATATGCACTGAAGAACAGAGAACATATTGAAAAGCTTGTATTGATAGATACATCCGGCATGTTGGATAGACCTACTCCTTTACTAGAACAATATCTTGACGCAGCAATGGAAACTGATCCTAATTTAAGATACAATAAAGTGAAAAAGGTATTTGAAAATTTATTGGCAATACCATCAAGGTTATTACCAATTATTGTAGATATCTTTATTTCAGTAATTGAAAAACCTGGAGCAAAACATGCATTTGAATCTGCTTTCAGAAATAGTACAACAACTTCTATTAATGTAGAGAAGTTAAAGCAAATTAAAAATATCCCTTGTTTAATAATATGGGGTAAAAAAGATAATCTTATACCTGTAGATCACATTCATAAGTTTGCACAAATCCTCAAAAATGCTGAACTTTTGGTGATTGATGATGCAGGTCATTCTCCGTTTGTAGAGAAAACAGCTATTGTTTACCAGAAGTTACTAACATTCTTATTAGATAACAAGTTCTAAATAGAAATAAGCCTCAGCACCATGCTTAGCACATTATTGTGAAATGTATTTGAAATCTATTTCAGTTTATTTATCTTCTGTTCTTTAATTATTTTATTCTTTATTTTTAGCTAACCTCTCATGTGACATTGTCATATCCCTGGGATAACTGTTACCAGTCATATCTACTACTTTTTCTAACCGTCTACATAACATTTTAAAAGAATCCAAAACATCTATTTCAATTACTCCTGGTAGATGTTGAATATTAGGTACATAATTGTTTATGGTGTATAAATTTTGTATTCTGATTTCTATTTTGATGTTACTACTTTTTAGATCTTCAGAATCTGATCTATTTATAACTTCTACTAAATTTGTCAAACGTTTCTGTTGTATATCGTGTAATGGATATTTTCCAGAATGAAACGAATCTTCAATCATTTTACATAATTCTGAAATTTTCATAGATGATTTAAATATTGATATAGTAATGCTTAATTTATACCAATCATTCATTTCATTCAATTAAAAAAGTGAAAACTAGAGTTTTTTACTATATTCATATCGACTACAGTTTCACATTATTAATCTCTATTATTATTTCTTTCAATATAAATGAATATGAAAGTACTTGTTTATATAATTAAATTATATTGTTTTTTTTATCTTGTCTCTTGTTTCTATATTTGTTCTTCTTATTAATAAGTAGGATAATTTATGCTTTAGAAATAGTCTTTTACTATTAGCTTTTATTGTAGATAAAATCTTGAACATATAATTTTCATAACTTGTTTGTTTAATGGTAATGTTATATATTCTGAAGATTGTAGATTTTATGTCTCTATTTGATGGATTTGAGGTTTTTTCAGCTTATGCTTTACTTGTTTCTGGAGCTTCTATTGTTTTAGTTTCTTTAACTGGTTTTTTCGTATTTTCGAATGATTTTCCTTTGATACTTCAGGTATATCTAATCTATGTTTTTTTAATGAAGTACGTGATTTCCCAGTTACTTTTTTTTTATTTTTTACTGCTTTTGCCTTGTTCTTAAAGTCTGCATCTTGAACTGTTATTTCTTCTCCCATTTTGGTATCATTCATTTCAATATTGTGAAAAGTTGGTTCATCTTGATAGTTACTCATTTCTTGTTCAGAGAATTTAAATTTTAAAACATTACCATCATAACTTTCTGCTTGATTTTTTGGAATATAAAAGATTTCTTTCTTAATAATTCCTCTTTGCACTAATACATAGTTATCTTTAACTTCTTGAACTTCACCCAAATCTTCATCATTAGTACCTCTTACTTCTTTTTTAATAACATCATTCCAATTGATTTTAGAACTCATACTTTGTTTAGTATTTTAAGTTATTTAATAATTGTCTACAAATCAATTATTGTAAGAACCAAGCAGATAGATTAATGCAAATTTTGTAAATGATTGACTATTATATTACAGTCATGATAGAATACAACAACAATTTTTAAATAAATCTTGATTAGATCAATATGTGCTTCATAATTATATAATAATTTAAAATAAATTAATAAATTAAATAATGTCGTCATTGCCAGAACTAAAATATTAGAGAGGGACCTATGGATTAAACTATATTATCTTTTTCCCATGGGTTCTGGTGTTAGATCTTCAGTTTGTCTCTGTAAAATAATGTTTCAAATTATGGCTTTGTAGAATCTCATACTCTAACAACAATGAACAATTATTTGTTAATATTCATTTTGATCTATACTTTATCATTCTAATTTATGTGAATTGTTCCTTTTTTGTCTTTATTGTAGTTGTCATCATCTTTATCATCATCATCATCTTCTTTATTATTTTCATAGGAATGTGATAATATTTTTAAAAATATCCCAGCTATTAGTAGACCTAATATGAGAGATATGAATTTCAATATAGACCTATATAATAAGGCTATATAAAAAAGGATTTCTAAAAATTTAACTTTAAATTTTAATTAATAAGAAGTGTGACTCTATCAACAACTATATTAAAGCTTTAAAGAGGTCGTATCTCTTGAAAGTGACATCCGTGAGAAAGTGCGCTTCTAATTCACAATTAAAGCTTTAATTATTAATAATGAATATAAATTTCCAAGATATTTATGGGATTTTACTTAACCGATTTAAGAAACTTTAATTATTGTATCAAAATATAAATAGTTTAACACATCAAGGTCATATATTGTTAACCTATTAATCAAACGCTAAAGTTAAGTATTAAATTAAGATCTAATTTTATCAATATGCAACAAATTCGTTTTGTCATTATTGTATTGACTATTTTGATAGCATCAGCATCATCATCATTTTCACTTCCAATAACTAATATTCCTTTCAAGAACAGTGACGCCTTTGTAACAATATTTGAGGAACAATATAGTAGCAATAGTAAAATTAATGATGCAAAAGATGATGCAAAACTTGTTGCTCTTTATAAAACAGTCAGAGTCCCTGAAATTCAAAATTATCATGATATTCTTTCTGCTGAAGTAAATAAAGTTAATGATAATAAAATTTTATTTACTATGGAATTAGCTGGGGATGCTAACACAAATGAAAATTATGAGACCGTATACCTATGGTTAATTTATATTTCTATCACAAATGATGATGATGCTGATGCTTCTACTGTTGACAAAGAATTTCAATTATATACACTAATTATTCCAAATTTTGGAGCAAATTCTAACTTTGGAAATAATAAAACAGGCTGGTATTTAGCAGTTTTCAATAATACGAACAATGTCTATACTCTACCTTTATCCAAAATTTCAAATATGCCTACAAACAAGGTTCAAGTATTCATTGACCCCATTTTCATTGGTAATCCTTCACATTTTAATTACCTAGTTTCCTCCATGATTAGAGTTAATGATACATTTCTGGACAAGCCGCCAGATTATTTCGTTGATTTTGCTCCTGATCATTTCATTTCATTTTGGAAACAGTGGTTCAGATAAAGAAGAGATATTCAGATTAAACTTGTTAAAAATAAATGTTATTTATCTTGGTATTATCATAATGAATCTTAACTTTAATTTCAAATATAATATTTAATTCTAATAATATCTAAATGGATTAAATTATCTTTTTAAAGTAAACTCAATAATTCTTGAATTCTTTGTATCTGTTACGTATACATTATTATTGTTAGGATTGATTGCTATATCTTCAGGTTTGTTCATTTCGCCTTCCTTTGAACCTTTGGAACCCCAAATTGTTATAAAGTTACCATCGCTATCAAATTTTTGAATTATGGATTCACCTCTATCAACAACATATATTTTTTCAGAACTATCTATTCCGATACCTGGTATACTATAGGAAAATTTGCTTTCTCCTATTCCTTTGGAACCCCACATTGTTATAAAGTTACCATCGCTATCAAATTTTTGAATTCGTGAATTTCCCATATCTGTTACATATACATTATTTTTGGAATCTACAACAATTCCATGCGGTTTAATAAACTCGCCACCACTTTGTTTACCTTCAGTTCCCCATTTTTTTATAAATTCACCATTATCCTTAAATTTTAAGATTTCAGAGTTTCTTCTATCACTAAGATATATATTCCCAGAAAAATCTACATAAAGTTGGTGTGGACTTCTTTTTTCTGCATCACCGCCTGTTTTTTCATATCCAAATTTCGAGATAAATGTACCATTGGGAAAAAATTTTTGTACACGATGATTGTCCAGCTCTACTGTATAAATGAATTTACCATTAGGGTGAACAGCTATGTCATGTAATTGACTAAATTGACCATTAGCAGAGCCTTCTTCTCCCCATTTTGTGATAAAAGATCCAACCGAATTAAATTTTTGAACTCTATTATTTCCAGTATCTGTCACATAAATATTTCCATATATATCAATAGCAAGGCTATGGGGAAATATAAATTGTCCATCATCAGTTCCTGCAGATCCCCATGTTTTAGCGAAAGTATACTCTTGTCCATACGCAATATCAATACTTAATTTTTCAGTGTTTCCAACAATTATAATAAATGATATAATAGCAAAAAAGTAACTAATTTTCAAAAGAAACTCTAGATTCATGAGATATTATCTTATTAGATAATATTTAACATTTGAAAGTTTTTATCCTTATCTATAAAAAAAACTTTAATCGAGAGAAATGTTGTCATGAAAAGATATCAGTCTGGTGTTCCACCTATACATGCACAGTAACCAAATTCATCTATTCGCGAATTACAAAAATTGCAATACCCATATAGATTATAATTTACATCACTAGCATATTTTCCAAAATTCTTAAAATGATCATCTAATTCTTCTGAAACATTCTCAATAGAAATTTCATGAGAATTATCTTCATATCTCATAATGATTAAATAGTGAACATAATTAAAAAATATTATCTTTATAATATGTGTTAGTATATCTTATTGAGTATGATCAATCAATTAGTTGAAGAAAATTATTATTATTCATCTTTTTCTATTTTACTTCATGTTTGACAATTTTATCAAATATTCAATAGATATCCTTTCATTGACCTTGAGAAAATGCATAATAAACGATTATTAATTGTAAATTATTATTTTATTTTCATTTCTTTATCCTTCTTGGTTGTTATTATTATTTTTTGGTCTCTATCTTGAAGTCATATATTAATTTGTTGTCTTCTATTTTTCAGATAGTTTTACTTTCTTACAATTATTCATAACTAGCACTAAACCAACTCTAAAGCTGAATCCTAATATCATTATCTATTTATTAAAAATAATATGTATAGTATATCCTGTAATAGAATCTTTATAGATTAATCATTCTACATAGTGTTCATGTATTAACTGGTCATAAAGTCTAATTGATTTAATATTTACAAATTCTAGCATGCCATATCTTGATAGTTCTCTTCCAAAGCCGCTTTTTTTAATACCTCCAAATGGAACCCTAGGATCTGAAACTACTACATTATTGACAGATACTATACCCGATTTTATGATACTAGATAAAACTTCTGCATTTTCAAGGTCTTGTGTCCAAATACTAGCTCCAAGACCGAATTCAGAGTCATTTGCAAGTTTTATAGCTTCCTTTTCATTTTCAGCTATAAGAATAGGAGCAACCGGCCCAAATACTTCCTCATTTATTATCCGCATATTTGGAGTAATATTGCCAAGAATAGTTGGTTTATAGAAATAACCTTTATTTCCTACTATTTGTTCTCCACCTGTAAGTACTTCTGCACCTTCTTTGATAGAGTCATTAACTTGGGATTCTATAGTCTTTAATGCCTTTGCATTTACAAGTGGCCCTAGATCAGTATCATCAGAAGAAGGATCTCCAACTTTAAGTTTCTCTGTTTTTTGAATAAACTTTTCAATAAACTCTTTTGCAATATTTTTTACTACAATAAATCTTTTACTTGCTATACAACTTTGACCACAATTTATAAAACGTCCTTTTACTGCTCCTGTTGATGCTTTCTCTATATCTGCATCTGCACATACAATAAAAGGATCACTACCTCCTAATTCAAGTACAGTCTTCTTTAGTTGGGAGGTTGCTCTCTGTGCAACTTTGGCCCCGACAGGAACACTTCCAGTAAATGTAACAGCATTTACGTCAGAATCTACAAGTATTTCTGCAACACTAGAATCTCCTATTACTGTCTGAAATATTCCTTCAGATAATCCAGCTTTTTCAAAGGTTTTTTCAATTTCTAATCCGCATTGCATGGTTGCACTAGCTGGTTTTAATACAATTGTATTTCCTGCTATTAATGAAGGAGCAGCAAATCTTAAAGCCTGCCAATATGGAAAATTCCATGGCATTATGCTTGCTATAACCCCTAATGCTTCGAATTTTATAATACTCTTTCTTGCATCAGTATTAAAAGATTCATCGTGGATAAAGTTCTTTCCGTTATCTGCAAAATATTCAATAGCCCATGCACATTTATCAATCTCAGCTCTTGCTTCTTTAATTGCTTTACCCATTTCGTTTGTAGCTGTTCTAGAAAGATTTTCTTTATTCTTTCTTAATTCTTGAGCAACATGATAGAGAGAATCAATACGTTTGTCCAAGTCTTTCACCCATTCTTTGTATGCATTTCGGGCTTTCTTTACAATGGTACTTACATTTTCTTTTGTCATTATAGTATATTTGTTGAGAATTTTCTCTGTTGTAGGATTTATGGTCGTTAATTCATCAGCAGAGTTTGTCAAGGATTTATAACACCTCTACCAAGAATTTTACCATCCCTTAACATCTTCAATGCTTTTGTGGCCTCATCAAGTTTGAATTGATTCGAGATAATCGGTTTTATTATGCCTCTCTTTGCTAATGAAACAAGTTCTATTAAATCATTCATACTTCCAGTATAAGATCCAATTAATTTGTATGATCTAGTGGGCATTGCAATTAGATTTAATTTTAATTCACCCCCAAAAAGTCCTACTAATACCAATTTCGCTCTTCTTCTAAGAAAATTCAAATCAGTTTCTACTGTTGAGGAAGCATTAACAAAATCAATTACTGCATCAGCACCCATTTTCCCAGTCAATTCCATGACTGCTTTTACAGCATCTTCCTTTTGCGAATTGATAATATCATCAGCTCCATTTTCTTTTGCTGCTTTAAGCTTCTTGTCATCTCTATCTAATGCAATTATTCTTGAACCTGTTATTGCCTTTGCTAATTGTATGGCCATCAATCCCAGTCCTCCTGTCCCAACAATTACTACATTATCATTGGGTGTCAGATTGCCATTCTTTACAGCACCATACGCGGTAAGTGCAGAACATGATAAAGGAGCACTTGTGTCAGTATCAATTTCATCTCCAAGTTTAATTAAGTATTTGTAACTGGGTACTAAAACATATTCAGCATATCCTCCATCATTATAAATTCCTAAAGATCTGGGTTTATCACAAAGATTTTCTTCTCCTGTTCTGCATGCAGGACAGAGTCCTTCCCCAATCCATGGATACACCAGAACTTTCTCATTCTTTGCAAAACCTTCTGTCTGTTCGCCTAGGCTATCAACTACTCCAGCAATTTCATGTCCAGGAGTGAGAGGATATTTTACTCCTCTATCGGTAGTCTTCAAAAATTGTCCTTGAGGTCCTTCATATCCTCCCTCCCATAAATGAATATCACTATGGCAAACTCCAGATGATCGAACTTTTACTAGCACTTGAGAACCTTTAGGTTTTGGAGTTTTAGTTTCTTCTATTTGAAGAGGTTGGTTAACTTCAATAATTTTAGCAGATTTCATTTCTGATTTTACCCATTAATAAACATTTTTTTGATTTCAATAAAATATTAAATTAATACAAAATATATTAAGATTATATATTTGATTATCTATTTAATTCTCAATTACTATTTTGAAATTGATATTCTTATTATCACAAAATATATAATACTCTATTATACGCCTATTATATATAAAAAAATTATATCCTAGATATTTATGATAAATTAAACTTAAAAGTATTATTATTTTTTACTTTGGAATAAGATTTATTGTAGAATTTGGTCTAATTCTATTGTTAGAATCAATAATATTGTATA
This sequence comes from Nitrososphaeraceae archaeon, assembly GCA_025924135.1. Taxonomy (GTDB): domain Archaea; phylum Thermoproteota; class Nitrososphaeria; order Nitrososphaerales; family Nitrososphaeraceae; genus TH1177. The sequence goes on from JAICEO010000018.1 coordinate 8,940, forward strand.
TAAAATGATATTTATTATCTTTTTCTTTTTCTATTTTAATGTGACCAAAATTGAAAAGTGCACTTTCACTCAATATATGTGGCATTAATTGTAGGATCCAGAGGATATGGTTTATCATTAGTATATACGCTTAATGGACCATTTGTCATTTCGTAAAATGTGAATAGATCTCCATCTCTATCAAAGTCTTGAGATACTTTTACTGTTGCAGGATAATGTACATCAGTTGTAAGAAAAAATAATATTTTTAATGTTTCTTTCATCTAGGAACTTTAGAAATTGATTCCTTTCCTTAGTAAATGTTAGAGTATTTGAAGCATTATTAGTTGCCCAATTATTACAAGCATGCATATACCCAATACAATCAGGAATCGTAATAGGAATAGGATTTGATATTATTTTCCAAGTAGCGCTAGATGACAAGAGCTTGTTCTTTAACCAATCAAGTTGTTGTTTTCCGTATAATATTTTATTGTTTTGGATGGTATCAGGGAGTGAATATCAAAGTAATAATGGTTATTAATTCTTGGATAGGCATTTTCGAAATAGTGTGATTGAATTCCAAAATATCTTTTAATTTATTATAGTTTATTTTCTTCTTTTGGTTCATCTCTTTTTAAGAAAATATAAACACCTTTTAGAAATTGGCCCAATATTATTTTAAATGATTAATTATATTTTTTAGTTACTAAATTTAAGGAATATTAAGAATTAGGAGATCTATGATTGTTTTATTATATTAATAATAATATGAATCCTAGTTGCATCTACCGCAATAGAATCGGTGAAGCGTCAATACGGATTCTGAACAAAGTATAGGGCTTACGGCGAAGGTCATGTCCTTTTTGGTAACGTGCTTGGCGATGTAACTGGTTGGCTGTAACATATAGGTATCCATCTAAGGCTAAAGAAAGTGTGTCCGGCCATAAGAGACGCTGGTCATGTACTACAGTTTCCCATATTCTATTATCAGGGTGACGACGCAGAATAGAATTATGCTCATAGTTTGTAGAGTAAATATAACCTGTTGCATCAGATTCTAGTCCGTCAGCTGCTCCTCCCCTATCTCCCTCATTAACTACAGTATCGGCGACTTTTCTATTGTCACTGGTTCGGTCGACTAGTGCGCCAGTATCTACGCTGTAAAGCTTACGACTGCCAAGAGGGCAATAATATAGACGAGAACCATCAGAGCTTATTGCAATACCATCAGAACCCATGCCTGCACCTTGCTTTACTGATCCATCAGGCTGATGCTCAAGAAAAGGTCTACCTTCTACAATCGGAAGAAAATTTTGCAATTCCTCTGGTTTAGTAGAGGGATGGTCATGTAGATGACGCCAACTCTCTCCGGATGCCAAGTCCACAATAATGATTCCATTTGGTCCCTTTTGGGATGAGTCGGTGATGAAGGCCATCCCTTCTTTACCTCGTCGTAAGTCGAAACGAATATCATTGAGATAAGTAGTGGGTAAAGCTACGTCTTGAGGAAAGAGAATCTTCTTGATAACCTGATTAGTGGTCAAATCTACACAGACTATCTTAGGTCCCCCATATTCTGTCGGTTGAAAAAGAGGGCTGCCGGTATCTAGAATCCATAGACGATCTATAGGATCGACCACTACTGATTGTACTGATACGAGCGCTTTAGCAGGGTCATGTGGATCTGTTCGATTAAAAGACTCGTCAGGATAGGCAATTGTCTTTCCATTCTTGATCTCAGCAACCGTAAATTGTACATCATCACCCCACTTTGGAAAGTTGACGAAAATACGACCATGTTGTGACACAGTTACACCAGTTGGCATAGCTCCATGAAAGTAGGCGACAGGTTCTAACACACCTAGAGGTTCGTCTGTTGGCAATTGCTGACTTGAAATATTATTTTGCGATGTATCTTTTTGATGATTGTTGGACATGATTTTATTCCTCTTTTATATGATTGGCTCTATAGAATTCGGTTTTGCAAATGTGTTATTATATGCTAAGCGTGAAATCAAACAAGGCTGAACAACAAAACGTATTGAATCTAGTAATAGAAGTGATATTATAGTATTTACTATTTTTTTGTAATAAAGAAAATTATTCTTGATCATTGTGTTACTATTCATAGGTAATATATTATATAACAGTTATTTTTTGCATATTATTTTAAAACTTTATAGATTTAATCAAATACCAATAACTTACGACATTATTAAAATTATATTTTTAGTCTTTCTTCAAAGGCTGGACTACTAATATTATTGAAAAATAAATTCTATAACATAAATGGAACATTATAATTATTCTTTTTTCTTTTTTGTTTTCCCACTCATACTAGCATTGCATACTGCATAGGGATTAACTTTCTTGCCTGATTTTTTCTTAACTTTTTCAACACAGCTATCAAATTTTTTTGTATTTACTCCTTTCTTCACACCTCGGGGCATATTGTATATACGTCAATATATTTAATTAAGATTGTAGAAAAACATTTTATAAAATTACTTCAAACACAGGGAAAAATAATTGAACGATTCTACATGATTATTCTGCTCTTTATATACAATTAGATTTCAGTGTAACAATACGGAAAAATCATTTTATATCAATGTAATTGGTTTGAAATTTTCTGCTATTATTGGAAATCCAATTAAAAGATCCAATTAGAACAGTAAGCAGAGTAAAATTTAAAAAACATAAAATAAAATACCATGATTTCTTATCATTTATTGATGTCGGATATACCTGCAGATCAAACAAAATGCACAGAATGTGGAATATCATTTGATACTAATGAGGGGTTAAAACAACATTACGAATTAGAACATAAATGGGAAAATAATAAAATTTAAAAGTTAAACTTTAATATTTAAAAATCAGTTACAAAAAAGGAAATTAGGTCCTCCAATAGCAATAGATGTTAGATAATAAATAAAAGAGTAGCCTAGAATACGAATTTTTTAGATTATCCAAAAAATATTTAATAATTTATTTAGGTTTTAAAAAATTTTATATAACAGAACAAAAAAACTCTATAATAATACATATCGGACTCACTGAACTAGAAGTTGAAACAATATCTAAACTATTATCTAATACGAATATTAAATTAGACTATATCAAATGAGTCAATTTTTCCAATTGGGATTTTGTTTTATCCAGTTTGGAATCTGAATTTATGTAATAGCTATTAAATGTCTTAATAAACTAAACCAGTACTGTAGATAAGTTCCTTAGGTTTGATTTGTACAGATTATTGTAATAATACTACTGTTTGTCAAAGTCTATGAAAACATAGATACAATATACCATGTGAATTATTTATATATCGGGCATCCAATATATATTATATGAATAAACTTGATGATAATCAATGCTGTGATATGAGAGGCTTATTGGGATTTTTGATACTTTTCTTACTTTCAAAAAAATCAATGCATGGCCAAGATATAGCTAATGAGATAGCCAAAAGAAAAGGTGAAAAACCAAGTCCAGGAACAATTTATCCAGCTCTTAAAAGTCTCAAACATTCTGGTTTTCTTGAGGAGCAAAAAGAAGGCAAGATTATAATATACACTCTTACAAAGAAAGGAAAAAAAGCTCTTGAAATAGCAAAAAGAAAATTTTCAAGAACGTTTTTGGGAGTATTAGAAAGTTAAAGTTAGAGATAATAACATCCATTTCTCAACTATATAAAAAAAATAACATCAATTTTTATAAAATTTACTACCTAGATTTGCTGAGTTATATTTAGAAGTTATACTTTAGAGAACAAAATATGGTGTGGAGATTTTGAAAATTTTTTTAAAATGAATTTTATATATCTCAATTATTTTTATGGTTCAATTAGTAATTAACTTTCTGTGAGGCAATCTTTTCTTTAATATGAATAGATTAACCATTGATCCTATTGATAATATTACAGCAGTTAAAAATATCAAATTAAATGATTCCTTTGATGGAAACAAACCATCGATACTACTACCAATAGATGATTGATTCATTTGTATATAGATTCCTGATAATGCAGGACCTATTGCCATACCTAAGAAAAATAATAATGCCCCTACTCCTACTGATGTACCGGTATATTCTTTTGGTGAAGAAGATACCAAAATATTCCATCCAACAATGTTAGTTAATGATAAACCTACAGCCATTAATGCCAGATTAGCAGATACTTCTACTTCTGTAGAATGAAAAATAAATAAACTAGATGTACCAAGTATCACAAAAATACCACCTATAATTGCAGGTTTTATATTTCCAAACCTGTTAATTATAAGTGAGCTTATTGTCGCAAATATAAGGAAGGTTATCATAAAGGGTAATTGTACATTTCCTGCATCTATGGCATCACCACCAAATCCCAATGGTTGAGGTGTTCTTACTAATTGTACTATTGTTGGATATATCAAAAACATTGTAATTCCTGTAAGAGTCAATAGAATATACGAAGGAAGAATTATTTTATGTTTGATCATTGTCAAATCAATTAATGGAAATGCGTTTCTTTTTTCTATTGCAATAAATATTCCCAACGACAAAGAAGATATGCCAAAGGATAATAGAACTAATGCAGAATTTGAGATACTCCCTGTTTCCAATAGAGTTAGTCCTATTAAGAATGTTGTAATTGTTATCGAAAGAAAGATCCCTCCCTTTATATCTACCTTATTTTCCTTTTTTTTATCTAAAACCTCAATGCTTCCTCTTGATTGTTGTTGTGGTTTTCTTGATGGTACAAATATTGCTATTATTGTTGTTACAATTGCTGCTACAGGAGCTATTAAAAAAGAAAGTAGCATGCCAACCAATGGATTGTATAATACTAGCACCAAATAAAAGACCCAGTACTGATCCTGCTGAATATGCTGAACTAAATACTCCTATCGCAATAGAAAGTTTTTCTACAGGAAAGACGTCCCTTAAGATACTGAATGCTACAGGAACTGCCGCTAAACCAACACCCTGAACTATTCTAGATATTAGCAAAGCAGAGATGTTAGTTGTAAAACCTCCTGCAATAATACCTGCAGTATAAAGTAGAAGTAGTGTTAGCAGAACTTTCTTTTTTCCATATATGTCTGATAACCTACCACTTATAGGAGTCATTACTGCTGCGACTATTAAATACGCACTAAAGACCCATATTGCTGTATTATAGGGTATATTAAAATCCTTCATTATCTCAGGAATTGCTGGTAGTAACATGGTTTCTGAAAACATTACGGCTAAGAGAGTGCTACTAAGAATACCTAAAATGAGCCAAGATGAGGATGTTTTATTATTAGTTCTTAATAATTGTACAGATTTTATCATCATAGAACTATTTAATTTTTTTAATCCTTCAGTCATATCGTATATACGATATTGAAGAGTATTTATATGTATCGGACATCCAATATTGAATATAAAAAATAATTTGATAACAAATATCGTATTATGAGAGCCAAATGAGCTTTACTGATAAATAGATAAATCATAAAATAAAGAAATAAAGTATAGAAAACAATTTGTAAAAGTTTAGAAAAATGACCTAAAGCATTATTACATTATATAGAGAATATTAGTAGAACATTGTTAAAGTCCAATATGATACAAGTACAAAAAGATATGAGCATAATTCATGACGTTAAAAATCACTTAATCTTTCATAATATTTAATTATTTTAACAAACAGGAGCAATATAAAGCTGCAATATAAATGCTAATCAATTCAAATACTTTGTTTATTATAGCAATATGATTCAGATCTATAATTCCCAGTTTTCAATGCTAAACACATCTGCTTATAGAGTTATAAAGCAAAAAAGTCCCATCTAAGAAGAACCTTATTTTATAGATCAAATATCGGAAAATCTAGTATAGCTTTACCGAGGACACTTTTATAATGTTGAAATATACATATAATATTATTGGAATTAAATAATCATTGCCTAGGAAAAGAGGCAGAATTATTCATGCAACTACCAAATGGTAGAATAAAATGTACAGCTTGTGCACGTTATTGTGAGATACCGGAAGGCAAAGATGGTCTTTGTGGTATTAGAGGCGTAGCTAATGGAAGGCTGCAATTATATGCATATGGTAGAATAATTGCAGGACATATCGATCCCATAGAAAAGAAACCAGTTACACATTATATGCCTGGAAGTAGTATATATTCAATTGCTACTACTGGATGCAATTGGCTATGTAAATATTGTCAAAATTATGATATCTCTCAAAGAAGAAAAATAGAAGGAACAGAAATTACTCCTAAAGAGGTAGTTAATACTGCCATAAATTATGGAGCAAAAGGTATTGCATATACTTATAATGAGCCTTCCATCTTTATTGAATTTGCAAAAGACTGCGGCATTGAAGCTCGTAAAAAAGGCTTATTCAATATATTTGTCTCAAATGGATATGATACACCCCAATCTATTGATATGATGAGCAAATTTCTTGATTGCATTACAGTAGATTTTAAAGGAAGTGGTGAAGAGAAATTTGTTCGACAATATATTGGAATTCCAAATTCTAAACCTGTTTTTGAATCACTTAAACGAATAAAAGAAAAAACAGATATTCATATTGAAATAACGGACCTTATCGTTCCACAAGTAGGAGATAACCTAGAAGCAGCTAGAAACCTATGTAAATTCATCTATAATGAATTGGGCCCAGACACGCCAACACATTTTCTAAGATTTCACCCAGATTATAAAATGATGGAATTTGAATCTACTCCTATTGAACTATTAGAAAAACACTATGTAATTGCAAAAGAAGAAGGTTTAAGATTTGCCTATTTAGGCAATGTTCCTGGCCATTTGTTAGAGAATACATATTGTCCAGAATGCAATAATGTTGTTGTAAAACGATATGGATTTGATATTTTGTCTTGGAATCTTGATAGTGATAATTGTTGCAATCAATGTAAACATGCTATTCCAATAAAAGGAAAGCCTGCCAAATCTATAAGAAATAATAATATAAATAAAAGGAAGAGATATTTTCAGTTCATAGAATTTTAGATATGTTCAATTAGACAAAAATAGAGAATATATCTTTAGATTTATTAAAAACTTGCCAGTTGATTTATCTATAGTTAAATATGATAAAAATATTTCTAGTTCTAATAGTAAAAGAATATATTCAAATAAATTTCAAAAATTTGAATCATCCTCAAATTAGTAGGTAAGCTTAACTATAGCATTATGCAGAAGGATCAACCATTTAACATAATTCTGAAAGTTTTTCATGTAACTAGAATTCAAATTTTTGAATAACCATATTCTGACTGAATAATAAAGATTATTCTCTAATTGTATCAAGACAATAAAAACGATGAGTATCCATATTGAATCTGTTCTTCGACTTTAATATGTATTTGGGATCGGTAAAATTCTAATTTTAAGTTTTGATTTAAGTAGAGTTTAACATTGATTAGACTTTCTTATTTTAGAAATATTTTTATTCTTTTTTTCCTCTCATCTATAAAACAATTTGTTCCTAAAAATGAACATTTTTTAGTCATTCTATTTATTATAAGTTCAGCATCTTTATCATATATTGGAATAGTATTAACCATAAAATTGCTTATTTTTGTAGGAATAAGTTCTATCATACTATTTTGTAATAATATATTACTATTCTTGCTACTATTATTATTTTTTGATAGTTTAGAATTTTTATCAATGAGAAAATGTAATAGAAAAATAAAAGATAAGTCATTTCTATAATTGGAATCTATCGCATAGTCATCTATAAAATCTCCGCAATCATATAGTATTATTTTAGTTTCATTATTGTGTTTATACAGCTCTATTCCTTGTGGCATATGGTTGCTATGTCCCCAATATATATCAGCACCAAAATCTATTATTTTATGTGCAAAATTTACATATTTCGTAGAAGGAGTTTCTCTGAAATGTGGCCCAACATGAGAAGAAACAATAACTAAATCGGATTGTTTTTTAGCATTTTCAATTTCATTTTTAAGTCTATAATAATATTTATCAGGAGCTAATGTTGTTGGAATATAATTTATTCCAGCTAAATCATCTTTTGCTTCCCATTCTGGTTCGTTATCAGTTAAAGAAATTAATCCAATTCTAATAGTATTTTTGTTATCAATACTATTGACCTCTTCATTTTCAACATTATAACAAGAGTTATTATTATTTGGCTTTTGTTTTAATTTTTTTTCTATAATAGCTGGTTGCATTGCTTCGTTCAAATTTCTACCTGCTCCCGAATGAGAAATATTATTCTTATCCAATCTATCCAGTGTATCGAGTAACGCTTCAATATCATAATCTAGTATATGGTTATTTGCTAGAGAGACATAGTCAATAGAGGCAGAATTCAAAACTTGGATAGCATCAAGATTAGCTCGAAAATGGAAAACTTTGAATGTTTTATTCCATTCTTTTCCCTTTGAAGAGATTGGACATTCCAAATTTATAAGAGAAAAATCAGCTTGCTTTATAATATCTACGGTATCTCCCCAGACATAAGTAAATTGAGCATTTGCCAGAACTTTGTTGACAAGTCTACCAAGCATAACATCACCAACAAAAAGAATTTGCACAAGATGTATTAGGTTATTAGAAATAAAAAATTTTCAAAACAATTAATAGAAATAAAAATCCTAGAATAAAATTTTCTATAAGATCTAAGAGGATAGTTATAGGTATTAATCAATTGCTAATTTTTATATCAATGCTGAAAAATATTATTGCATTCAAAAATAATTGTGTGTAATGGCTTGTTGTATGAAGAAAGTCGTTATATTTTACTTCCATTCAAGCCTAAATGATTGTCCTTGAAAAATGTTTCTTCTTTTCCATCTTGCTATAACGCGTTCGCTATTACTTTCTATAATTGCTGGTTGTATATCGCAATAATTTTTTTCATGAGACTCTATATTTACATCGTAAACTACAGGAGCTGTCATAGTCACAGGATAATCAATATTTATTATAAATTCATGACAATCTACCAAGAATGCATTTTCAAAATATTTGTCAGGTTCTTCTACCTCATATTCTAAAACATAAAATTTTCCTCTTTCACCTTTTAGAATTGGTTTATTAAAAACTGTGGTAAATTCTTTTTGAAATGGTTTATCAATACTTATACTAGATATTTTCAAAGTTTGATTCTCATTGTCATATACTTTTATATTTAAATCTTGAAATGTTTTGGGAATGTCTGTTGCAATTCCATGCAATACCTGATATATTGGGTCATCTGAAATATTTTCTATTTCATAGAGTCTTTTATACTTTAAATGCATAGTATTAGGATCTTGTACAGTCACATTAACTTCTAAATAAGGATAGATCGTAGTTCTTCGTAGCTTTATAACTGCTTGTTTCATTTTGCTTCGTTGGTGTGAATTTCCTATTGGTACATTTGGATTACCAAAATCCTTACCATGGGCTGAATAAATTAGAATTTTTTGTCCATGTTTTATTGTATAATCATGTAATGGTGTAATTATTTTTTTATATTCGTCAGATAATTCTCTTAAATCTTCTGCTACTCTAGAACTTAATAGTATATGACCATCATTACCAATATCCATTATTCTTCGGGATATTATTATTCCAGGTCCCCAGATATTTTTATTTTCCAAGACATCATTTACTACGAAAACAGGACCTGAATGTATTCCTATTCTTAAGCGTAATGCTTCTGTAGGAATTTTTGCTTTATTGTACATTCCAATTTTTCTATGAAGTTCTATTGCTAAATTTAAAGGAAGTTCTGGACTTTGAAAAAAACCAATTACCATTCCATCACCAGTAGGAAGTACAAGAAGAGAGTCTTTCGATGTTGTTTTAAAAGTAACACATTCTTTGATCAATTTATTTAACATCTCAATTTTCTTTATCTGAGTCTTTGTAGACATTCTTGGATCAGATAAACCTACAATATCTGTAAAAAAGAAATTGGCATAAATTAAACTAGTTTGATTTATCATAATTGTAAAACTTTAATATGTTTTCCAGCTAATTTTCTTTATATTTAAATAAATACATTTCTCATTATGACATGTATTAATTTCATGTTTGACCAATTGATGGTGGTTGGCTCCCTCCTACTGCAAATTTCGAGAAATGTTGTAATTCTAAGATATATCCGCATTTTTCATTAGTATCGATAAATTTGTACCTTTGAAGCTTATCTAATGTATTCCATTGTTGATTTATTTCATTATAGACATATAATGAAACGTCTGGACATCCGTCCTGTAATTTAGCTGTATTGAGAGATTTATTTATAGATATATAACTTAAAGGTGAGGATATGAATGAATCTGGATCCGAGAAATTTACTAGTGTTGGCTTATCACTGTAAATATAATCTATATTTAAAAATAATGCAATTTTATCAATTGGTAAAGGAGGAAGATTGAGTTTTTTAGGAATATTATCTGAAGTTCCAAAACTGAACCCCACATTGGTTGCCTGTTTTGCAAATGTCATCTCTAATTTTTCAACACTAGTGATGTTAGATTCTGTTGAGAAAGGTTTGTTAATTAGCAACGACATTTTAGGAAATATCTTTCCAATAATAGGAGTAAGAATAAAATTATTCTTAGAATTATCTTGTTTTATAAAAAAGAGTGGAGGAGTGTATATACTCTCTACAGCTATTTGTTGTGTGGGAGCAGGATAACTAGGTATAGAATAAGATTTGAAGAGTTGCAATGCTGTAGAAGTAACTGGAGCCGATGTTTCAAATAGTATATCTTTTGGTTGACTCAAAGTTTTCAATTCTTCAATAGGTTGTATAAATCCTTCAGGCATTTCATTAACCTTGCTAATTTTTTTTCCATTTACTAAGGCACCTTTTGAAATAAATGTCTTAAGAGATTCAGCATTTAATTCTGTAGAGACTTTGGCTTTACCTTTAAGAGGTATCTTGGTATCCTTATTTTCAATAGTTATTATTGCGTTAGGATTAGTTTCATGAACTGTAACTCTATTTTTTATTAACAATGAAACAAAATTCTCTGGTCCTTTTGTTTCATTTATGACGTATGATGCAAATTTTACATTCTTGAGAAATATAATTCCATTAGATGAATTAAAATCTACAGATTTATTGTTATCGTGGATTACAAGAGAGCCATTTAATGTAAATGGATTTGGAGAAATCTTAAATGTTACATTTGATAAAGGTTCTCTAGTATCAAAATTAATTATTCTGATGGTAAGGGTTCCTGAATTTTGTGAATATTTGTCTTCAGCTAATAATGAAGATGGTGAAAAAGTAAAAAAAAACAATAAAGAAATTATTGAAATTATAAAAACTATAAATATGGTATTTTTCACAACAATAGAATATTTAGATTTTAGTATTTAAAATTTTCTTCAAGGCTTTGTCAAGTCCTGATTAATTCTTCTTTAAAATAAAGATGTCAAAACTCGGTTGATGTTTGATATTATCTTTCATTTCTTTATAAAATCTTATATTGAGAAAGGTTATAGGGTTACTGAAAACTATTGTATTTTCTATAATTCTATTTTTACGGAAGATAATGAAAATAATTATTCTGAATGGTAAAAGTTATATGATGATATTTTAGATAGTTCAAAAGACTATGTTGATTGATTAACTTTTGTATTTTGTATGATAAACTTAATATTATAAATTCTCAGAAAATTATCCCTAAGAAATAGTGAATGTTGACAATAGGATGGAGTCGGGATTGCGCATATTTTTTCAAGCAGTTAGGGAACTTAATTGAATAGAAGCCGATTTAGAGACTATCTTTTATTTAACAGAAATATCCTTATTGGCTTTGCTGGTGCATTTCTTACTAGCGCTGTAACCAGCCAAATGATAGCAAAAATTACATCACAGCTTGTTAATACTTTAATTTCACTAGCTGTTGATACGAGTGTCTTCTTCATAATATTTGGTGTTCTGTTCTATTTTGATAACAAAGACAAGTTTGTTGACGAACAAGGAAAGAGACGAGAATCTACAAAAGTAAAGTGGATTATATTAAAACTTGCATCAACGCTTTCAATTGCAGAGATAGAATACAATACTGTAAAACCTACTATTCACTTTTGGCTTCTTAATCTTGATTATCAACCCTTTATTGCTTCGACCATTGCAAGTTTTATCACTATCATAGGATATCTTGTTGTTGCGGACTCTATGGCATATTTCACTCGTTTATTTAAAAACAAATCATAGTATAGTAGCACCGAATATTCAATAAAGCTTAAAGGTTTACGTATCATGTTGATATGGATACAGTCTACATTAACCTAACTCAAGATAAAACAAATGATTATAAAGAAGTTGATACAAAATTTCCATAATTTTTCATTTCTAATTATCTAATAATATAAAACATCGATTATGATTACATGAGATTGAAGACGTAAATATTATTGTAATTGTATATATATATGATCGGTTATCAAAATAATAATTATACCATATATTATCAAATCAAATTTGGTCACTTAAAATTAGTAGCTTTATAAAGATGTTTTATTCCTATCGTAGAAAATAAAATAATAAGAAATTCCTTTTGCTATTTAACCTTAATAATAATCATCACTTAATATTGACCATTTAAATAAACATGAAATATAGAATTTGGTCAAACTAATACTTTAAACAAAATTAATAGGTTCTTAATATAGATACTAATGTGATTGTGTCATTAATGATTACCTCGTGTTCATTCTGCATTAAATATAATAAATGAGGTGTCAAATTTAATTGATTACAACTAATTATTATTTTTCTCTTTACCTGGAATTTGATATATCTTAAATGTTAAAGTAATTTTTTAGGGATTTCATTAATATATTATTAAAATTAAGTGTAGCTCTTTATTAATAATATATTTTAACATAACATTTGAGTTTATTCACTACTTAATTTGATTCATTAATATAACCTATTTCTAATATAAAAATCTATTAGAAGTATGGGAAGATACAGGAATAACCCTAGATCGGGTAATAATAATGGTTTGTTAATGCGATTACTAGGTTATGCTCTAACTACATTTGTTATCCCATTTGTCATTCTACTAATGCGAATATTAGCTTATGCCATAACTACATTTGTTATCCCATTTATCCTTAACATGATACGAAAGAAACTAAGTGATCAACAACGCCTTCTATGTAATAAATGTCATGGAAAATTACAAGTAATTGATAAAGAAGGTAATTTATATTGCAAAAATTGCAAAATGATTAAAATAGACCGTAAGAGTTAAAAAGTAAAAGTCATACTTGATACTTCTTCTACTATTTAGATTCTTGCTAAGTGGATA
>JAICEO010000019.1 GCA_025924135.1 Nitrososphaeraceae archaeon
ATTTATTGGAATTAAAGCTTTATCCCATTCAATAAATTTGCCGTCAAACCAAATATAGTCTGCTCCCTTATTCTTCATTTTAAGAAACGTATTTTTAAGAATTAATAAAACTTTTCTATAAATACTTGATTAAAAAAATCCTTTTTTAGGGAATTTTACTCCAACTATTTTTAAAGTTTCATCTTTTTGATTTGCAAATTTTTCAACGATATTCCAATTATCTTCAATGATTTTGATTACAGGAATAGGAATTTTCTCTTTCCATCGTGAATTCTTAAACTCTTTTTTATTCACAGCTTGTGCATAAATATCTTCTTTCACCTGAGTGGCAGAAATAGGCAATCTCTTCGCTTTAATGGGATGAAATCTATAGATCATTAAAGCATACCGTTCTACTCGGTCCCCGGTGTACGATATAAATTTTTTTTCCCTAACTGAGTTCAATACCTGTGTCCTAATTTTCCAAGAATATGGAGAAAAAAGTGGAGGTAAATACTTGATAAAAGGAGCAAAAAAAGTATAATTGGGTGAAACAATAACATTTTTTTCATTTGGGAAAACAGATTCAATCATTAATTTTCTAATCTCATATGAAAAAGGAAAGCTGCGTGTATTCATCTCTTTTCCGTTTTGTAAAAATCTCACTGGAAAAACATATACCATATAATTCTTCTTCAGACTAAATATGATCTCTTGATGGGCTTTAGTAAACGGATTGAGATGAGCTAAATAAAGTGCAGCAAGTTTTTCCATAAGCCACAACTTTTAGTGAGTCTTGATAATGTGATGATGTATGAAAGTAATAATTATTATAATAATGGTAGAGAGATGGGTAAAAATAACAACAAAAATTAATGTTAGTTTCAAAAAATTACGAACTAACTAGCTTCTTTTAATTACTATTTCGATTGTAGAGACGTTTCTTGTTCTTCCATCCTCAGATTGGACTGTCTCTGAACCGATTTTTACATCCCCAATAGTGTAGCCTGCATTCTCCATTCGTTTCAATATAATTTGAGAAACATCGACGGCTCTGCCAATACTTAATCCTCTTGCTTTAATGGTGACAGTGGGCTGATTGGCTAATTGAATTAAAGTTGAGGTAACATATGCCATCAATGGTTTTTTTCCAATATATATTGCATCTCGGATTTGGTGGACATCGTTTTGTTGTGGTGTAACTTGATTTTGTTGTGGTGTAACTTGATTTTGTTGTTGTGCTTCTTCAGACATACTACTGTTACTTGATAAGGATAATTTAAATCTAAAAGGTCTTGATGAAAATAAGGATTTGAGTAAAATTATGAATGCTTGTAAAATTAAATATTTCTGACTTTAATTTTCATTTTTCAGCGGTATTCCATCAAAATTCATGGTATCTACAAACCAATTCCTAAGAAAAAGACCTTGATATAGTTGGAATATAAAAGAAAATATTTTAAAACTATAAAGAATTCTATTGAATGAGATTTTTTGTTATTATTCTGTTGCTTGCTGAAAAAATTGATAGGCAGAGATGATTACATAACTTTTAATATTATTTTTATATATCCTCAATATGAAAGTAGAACGGGTTTCTACAGGGGTCTCTGGTCTCGATACTCTAATGGAAGGTGGAATTCCCAAAGGTTTTACTGTTCTAATTGCGGGTAATCCTGGTACTGGAAAGACAGTCCTTACTTCTCATTTTCTTTATGATGGGTTAACTAAAAATCAAAATGGAATTTATGTCTCATTCTCTGAAGCTGATTATTCATTTTACAATAATACAAGTCGGTTTGGTATGCGGTTTAAAGATTTCCAAAAGCAAAACAAGTTTTCTTTTTTAGATTTTTCAGGTATAACACAACAAGGCGTTCAAGATGCATTAGAAGAAGTTTTAGCTACAATCAAAGAAATCAATGCAAAAAGAATAGTAATTGATTCATTTTCTGCCATACTCCAAGCTTTTGTAAATTTAAATGAGGCACGAATTGCCTTGCATGTAGTTTTAGGTAAAATGCTTAGAGCCCAAGGTGTAACAACTTTGGTAATAGGAGAAGTGCCAATGGGAACCAATAACATAGGTTCAGGCTTCGAGGAATTCGTAGCAGATGGAATAATAAAATTAGAACATGGGATTGATAATGCAAGCCCATTTATAGTAAAAGTAATTAAAATGCGAACGACAATAATTGATAGGGAACCACATGTTAGTATAATAAAAGAGCAGGGAATGGTAGTTTTACCCAAACAACCTATAGAATTGCATTCTAATAATACCTTTACAAGAGTCCAAACTGGAATCGAGGGGTTAGATGAAAGAATAGGAGGTGGTTTGCTAGAGGGCACAATAAGCACAGTTATAGGAGATTCGGGGGTAGGAAAGACCACGTTTGCATTGAAATTTATAATACAGGGGATTATCAATGGAGAGGCTGGTTTGTATCTTACATTCGAAGAAACATATGAGGAATTAAAAAGGGCTCCAGGAATGGCTCAATATGATTTAGATAATTTTAATGGAAATGGTCTAATTGTATTAGCAAGATTGATTGAGAATCATAGCCCGGATGAAATTATAGAGGAGTTAGAAAAACAAATTATAAAGACAAGACCGAAGCGTATAGTAATAGACAGTTTATCGTCATTTGAACATGTCTACAAAGATGAAATGTACATGATAACGAAAAGAGTTGTAAGTTTAATAAAAAAATACCGTCTAACAGCAATTTTAATAAATCAAAATAACCCATTTTCTGAGTCAAACCAACCTACTATTGCAAAGGTTTCCTCACTTTTTCATAATATCATCATTCTCCGATATTTCGAATTTAAATATAAAATGAAAAGAAGTATGGTTGTTTTAAAAATGAGAGCATCCTATCATGACAATTCTATATTAGAATTTGTTATTTCTGGAGATGGCTTGAAAATTATAGGTCCTATGAATGATTATGAGGGATCATTATCAGATATTAAACAAGTATTTTACCACGAATCTCCAAAATCTGAAGATCAAATAACATCACAGAGCCAACAAGCTAAAAGAAAAAAAATATTACAGGAACTTGATAGAGATGAAACTCAAAGAGGAAATAGGGAAATCATGGAAAGAAAACAGAAAAAAAATTTAGGTATTGATCATAAACATAATGTCAGAAACAAAAATAAAAATCATGTCACATAGAATTAATGTATTATTATTATAAGAGACATATTTTATGATACACAAAATTAATAACAAAAACCAGTCAAGAGAATTTACTAATATTAAATTTTTCGAGAAAGCCTATTCCAGTTCAGTAAAAGAAGGCATGCTAATCTTGGGAGAAGATGTATCTAAAATTGTACAAGATTATATAGAAGAAAAATATTCTTTTCAAATAGAAAATACATCTCAAAATCCCAGAGCACTCAGCGAGGCTCTTCATTTTGCGATTGATGGAGGTAAAAGGATTATAGAACGGAGAATTATCAGATTATTATCTAAAAAGTTAGATATTGAATATCATTCTACAGAATTAATTAACTTTGAAAAGCAGATAAAAGATATGCGCGAGAAAGTTTTGAAGACACATAAATAAAAGAGTGTACTCAATCCACATTTATTAAATGTAAGTAGATATCAAAACATAACATATACTTCTCGGACTTTGTTATTGCAGAGCCGTTATATGGATTTAAAATAAAATTTTTTAGAAAATTAAGGATTTAAAAGCTATTCACTGTGTTGTGTAATTTATGTGTTTATCCTATCAAATGTTCTTTTAATGATTCTAAATACTAAAGAAGCTTTTGTCAAAACATAAGAAATTTAGCAGAAAAATATTTTATTAAATCTATTCTAAAGTATATTAAGAAATTAAAAGTCCTTTCAATACACAATCTTTTTACAAATATTCAAAATATAAAAGCCTAAAAAATTCAGATGGGCAAGAAATTAATATTAAAATTAAATAGGAGCATATTAACAGATGTTAATTTAATTCTCTCATCCAAAAAAAAATCTATCTTATTTAGAAATAATTATTTAAAGCCGCCCGTAACAAACAGTATGAATGCATAAAACATAGCAAATGCTCCAATTACAATAACTGAACCTTTTACCATATCTCTCCAGCTATAAATATCTGGTCCATTTCGAGTTACCTTTTTGATTACCTTCATAAATATATATATTATTAACTCCTATTTAAAATATATCTAAATTTTTAAAATTGTTCAATCCAATTAATTTATTATAAGATCTATTAACTAATTTGTAAAATTTAGAAAAAAGTAAATGAATGTGCGTAAATTTATAATAACAAACAATTTCATGTTTTTGTAATTCTTTTTTGGAGTTTGTATTCTGATTCATTTTTTAATTAAACTTGATTGCATCCTCTCTAACAGAAGCTTCATTTTTCTTATAAAACATTATCTGTCAAAATTTTTACTATTTATAAGAAGAAATGCTGTTGTAAACTAGTTATGTTGGAATACTATCTTTTTGTTATATAAACATGCAATCTACAATTATAAAATTTTTTAATTTTTTCCAAGTATTATTCCATAGCTTTGAATTGAGACATACATAGCCAAGAGAAACAAATTAGCTATTAAGGAAAATTATTAGCAATTTTGAGTTATTTATAATACCAACTTTTGTAAACTAGTCATTATATATTCAAAATTTTTTTCATAAAACTATTTTTTAGATACATATTATAATGATTATTAATTTGAGAAAATTTTGATTAATTATTATTTATAGATTATTAATACTAACTCATTAGGCGACAACTCTTTTTATAAATTATTAAAATACAGTGCTTTAGCTTTCTATTTAAAATTTTAAAAGTTTGACGAGTAAGAAAACTCTTATAAATGTCTATTTATAATAAACCTTAGCTAATAATGATACGATATAATGGTTCAAAATTATCTCTTATTGCAATAATTGCAGGATTCGTTCTTGCTGGGTTTACATTCTCATCATCTACTCAAGCATTCGCTGCTGAGCCCTCAGCTTCTACAAACGAGGGCCTAACAAAGCCATTGTTGGCAATAGCTGCAGCAATCGCAATAGCGGGAGGTCTAATAGGGACTGGCAATGCACAGCAAGGTATTGGTGCTGCAGGAATGGGAATAATAGCAGAGAAACCTGAAAAATTCGGACAGGTACTCTTCTTCTTTGTCATACCTGAAACTCTTTGGATAATAGGTTTTGTACTGGGCATCATTCTCTTACTTGGCATATTATAGTAGTAGGAGTGTGATTTAATTTTGAACTTGGATACATTCATCCAAGAAATCGAGGAAAGAAAAACAAAGAAAATTAACCTGCTTGATATGACTTTAGCTGAAAAAAAAGCACGCCTTCAGCATTCAAAAGAAAGCACCCTCAAAGAAATACAACAACATTATTCAGATGAGGCAAACGCCAAATCTCAAAAGGAAGCTTCCAGAATAGTTGAGGCAGCGAGATTAAAGGCAAAAAAAATCCTCTTTGACGCAATTAATGCAAATATGGATTCTACACTTAATACTATAAGAGAGGAATTAAAAAACTATAGTAAAAAACCGGATTATAAAATGACCATAGAAAAAATGATTCAATACGCAAAGATGAAATTAGGTAGTGAAGATATCGTAATACACTGTCGCAATGATGATATTATCCTTCTAACGGGAATGAATATTACAATCGGTTCATCAATTCAAACTATTGGAGGAATTTTAGCTGAAAACAAGACGGGGACAATGGAGCTTGATTTGACTTTTGAAGAGTTGTTAAGAACTAATGAAGATAAAATTCAGAATTTTCTTTTAGAGAGTGTCATGAAGTAAGATGGCTACTTCATCCTATTCCTCTTCCTTTGGCAGGTTAAAATCCCTTTCAATAAATTTTATTTCTTCAAATATTCTTCAAAACTTAGTGCATGCAAAGGACGTCTCAGAAATGACACGTATCCTTGAGCCTACATGGTATGGGCCTGAAATCGAAAGAGCTGCATCTCTTTATTCCCCTCCAGAGCTTTTAGAAGTTGCCCTCAATAGGCATATTGTTGAAATCAACAAAATCGCTCTTGAATCCACACCATTTAGCGGTAGAGAAGCAATCAGAGCTTATTTATTAAAATGGGATATTCATAATATTGAATTAATTCTTTCATCAAAGATTATTGGTAGAGCTATAACTGAAACTGAACCTTTTCTCGTTTCGAGTCGAAATTTTCCAGCTGGAATTTCAGCAGGAAATATATCTCATGATGAAATGAAAATTATTTTATCACAGGCTGGAGTAGACGGGGTGGTAAATCATCTAGTAAAATATCGTTATGGACCAATATTGATGCAA
Source organism: Nitrososphaeraceae archaeon (assembly GCA_025924135.1). Lineage (GTDB taxonomy): Archaea > Thermoproteota > Nitrososphaeria > Nitrososphaerales > Nitrososphaeraceae > TH1177. The sequence continues at coordinate 6,326 of JAICEO010000019.1, forward strand.
CATCTTGATACTTATCAAAAAACAGGAGATCTGGGACCGATGATGGCCGATCTTATTTCATACTATTATACTACTTTAATTGAATCATTAAGGTTTTTTCAGGGTGATGAAGGAGTAATTAGGGATTTATTTAGAGTTCAAATAGATAAAAGGAATATATTAAGCCTATTAAAAGGAAAGGATTCTGAATTAGATCGGGAATTAATTAGTAAACATCTTATCAAAGGAGGAAATATTTCTAGAGATGATTTATTTGATATATTTGGGTCAAAAAGTATTGAAGAGTTTGTCGGCAAAGTACAAAAACAATACAATTTAACTGACCTTCTTAAAGACACTTATAGTAAAACACATAGTCTAATAGATTTTGAAGTAGCATTTGATAAATTCATAAGTAAATCATATTTAAAAAGATTAAAAAATATTCCACTTTCTCTAGGATCCATCTTTCATTTCATTATTACTGCAGAATATGAATGGGACAACATAAAGAGAATTGCTTATGGAAAGCGGTATGATCTTTCAATAGAGCGTATAACATCAATGTTGGTTTTGGAGACGGACTAGTATATTGTCTTCTAAAGAACAACAACATTCTGAATCAAAGGGTAGAATAGCTGTTATAGGAGAGCGTGAACTTGTAATTGGTTATCGACTATTAGGGGTAGATGATACATTCATCGTTAACGGAGGAGATGAATCCTTTAAAACAATGGAAAACCTTTTCTTTTCACATAAATATTCGATGATTATTGCAAGTCAATTCATTAGAGATTATCTGCCCTCTATTTTCAGGAAAAAAGTTGAAGCATCAATAGAACCTCTAGTTTTATTTATGCCTTTGTTGAAGGGAGATATTCAAGAAGAATCAATATCTTCTTTAGCTAGACGAGTACTGGGAATAAATATTAAATATTAAAAGGATGTTTTTGGAGTAATATAGAATATGTCAACAGCCATTGTTTCTCGTATATCTGGTCCCGTCGTTGTAGCAACTGATATTGAACAAGCTCAAATGTATGATGTTGTACGTATAGGAGAATTAGGTCTTTTAGGAGAAATTATTCGTTTGGAGGGTAACAAAGCTACTATCCAGGTTTATGAGGATACTACAGGGCTTAGACCAGGAGAGAAGATAGTTAATACCAGAAGACCACTTTCAATACAACTTGGCCCGGGATTACTGAAATCAATTTATGATGGGATTCAACGACCACTAGATATCTTAAGACAACAGAGCGGTGATTTTATTAGTAGAGGAAAAATTATTCCAGCCCTCGATCAGCATAAGAAATGGGAATTTGTTCCGATGAAAAAAAAAGGGGAGGATGTTTCACAGGGTGAAATCATAGGAGAAGTACAAGAAACTCCTTTGATTAGACACAAAATAGTGGTCCCATACGGGATTCATGGTCAATTGTCTGAAATAACAGAAGGAAATTATACAGTAAGTGAAAATGTTGCACAAATAAAAACAAACAGTACGGTTAGTGATGTTGGGTTATCAAACTGGTGGATGGTCAGAAAACCTCGACCAGTACTGAGTAAACTTCCACCTGAATCTCCATTGCTAACAGGACAACGTGTTCTTGATACTTTTTTCCCTCTTGCAAAAGGTGGTACTGCAGCTATTCCTGGTCCATTTGGTAGTGGTAAGACAGTGACACAACAACAACTAGCAAAGTGGGCAGATAGTAACATAATCGTATACGTTGGATGTGGAGAAAGAGGAAATGAAATGACAGAAATTCTTACTACATTTCCTGAATTAGAAGATCCCAAATCTAAACGCCCACTTATGGAACGAACTATACTTGTGGCCAACACTTCAAATATGCCAGTAGCAGCACGCGAAGCAAGTATCTATACTGGTATAACTATGGGTGAATATTATCGAGATATGGGATATAATGTGGCCTTAATGGCAGATAGTACATCTCGATGGGCAGAAGCATTAAGAGAAATCTCAGGCAGATTAGAAGAAATGCCAGGAGAAGAAGGATATCCAGCATATCTAGGAAGTAGGTTGGCTGAATTTTATGAAAGAGGAGGGAAAGCAGTCGTAATCTCTCCTGAAGAAAGAGTTGGTTCCTTAACTCTAGTTGGCGCGGTATCTCCTCCAGGAGGGGATTTTTCTGAACCAGTTTCTCAAAATACCCTTAGAGTTACACGTGTCTTCTGGGCCCTTGACGCCAATTTGGCATCAAGAAGACATTTTCCATCTATTAACTGGTTAACAAGTTATTCTTTGTATGCAGACGATATGAATGAATGGTACAAGAATAATATATCTTCTGATTGGATTAAAAGAAGACAAGAAGCATTGGAAATATTGCAAAGAGAGTCGGAATTGCAAGAGATTGTTCAATTAATAGGTTATGATGCGTTACCAGAACCAGAAAAGGGAATCTTAGATACAGCTCGTTCTATTAGAGAGGACTTTTTGCAACAAAGTGCGTATGATGAGGTGGATACCTATTCTTCTATTAAAAAACAGTATCTCATGCTTTCGATTATTTTAGAGTTCGGAAAATTTGAATCTGAAGCAATAAAAAAAGGCATTTCATCTTCAAAAGTGGGATCATTGGAAGTAAGAAAACAGATTTCTATGATAAAGTGGACTAAAGAAGAAGAAATAGATGCACTGATCAATCAGATCAAGATAAATATGAAACAACAATTTGACAAATTGCTTATGGAGATAGCGATTTAAAATGTCTAATATTGCATTTAAAACATTATCAAAAATCGCTGGTCCTCTGATATTTGTAGAAGGAGTCAATGATGCTGCATATGGGGAAATTGTTGAGATAAAGTTGGCGAATGGAGACCGTCGTCAAGGCCAGGTGCTAGATACGCGAAAGGGTTTAGCAGTTATTCAAGTCTTCGGTCCGACGTATGGCTTAGGCACAGCAGGCACTTCAACAAAATTTTCTGGTGAAACTGCCATGCTTTCTGTATCTGATGAGATGCTTGGAAGGACTTTTGACGGAGTAGGAAAGCCCAGAGATACTGGACCAAAAATTATTTCAAAAGAAAAGTACGATTTAGTAGGCGCTGGCATTAATCCTTATTCTAGAGAGGAACCGTCTGAATTTATTCAGACAGGCATGTCTAATATAGACGGTATGAATACTCTCGTGAGAGGCCAAAAACTCCCGATATTTTCAGGCGCTGGATTGCCCCATAATTTGCTTGCAACCCAGATAGCGAGGCAAGCCAAAGTTCTCGGAGCTTCTGAAAATTTTTCAGTGGTGTTTGCTGCAATGGGTATTACCAGCGAGGAGGCAAATTTCTTTATAAAACAATTCGAGGAAAGCGGTGCGCTTGGTAGAAGTGTTCTTTTTCTAAATTTATCGTCTGATCCCTCTATGGAACGTATACTGACTCCTCGACTAGCATTAACAACAGCTGAATTTCTGGCTTATGAACGAGAGATGCATGTTTTAGTAATATTGACTGACATGACCAATTATTGTGAAGCTTTAAGAGAAATTTCAGCAGCCCGTGAGGAAGTACCAGGAAGACGAGGATACCCAGGTTACATGTATACAGATTTAGCATCAATTTATGAGAGAGCAGGTAAGATAAAAGGAAGAAAAGGGTCTGTTACACAAATTCCTATCCTTGCTATGCCTGCAGATGATATTACCCATCCTATTCCAGATCTTACAGGATATATTACAGAAGGTCAAATTGTACTAAGCAGGGAACTAAACAGACTGAATATTCAACCGCCTGTTGATGTCCTTACAAGTCTATCGCGTCTAATGAATCAAGGTATTGGAAATGGTCGAACTAGAGAAGATCATAGAAACCTAGCTGACCAGCTCTATGCCACTTATGCCCAGGGTAAAGATGCAAGAGCATTGTCGGCAATTGTAGGAGAGGAGGCGTTAAGTGAGACAGATAGAAAATTTCTTAAAATCGCCAATAATTTTGAACGAAAATTCGTTAATCAAGGGATAGATGAAAATAGATCAATTGAACATACTCTAGATATAGGGTGGGAACTGTTAAGCAACCTGCCTGAATCAGAAATGAAGCGTATAAAGTCTGAATTTATAATAAAGTATAGAAAGCAAGTTGATAAAGAAACAGAACGTGGAGCGTGAATAGATAAAAGGTATGACATTAGCAACTGATATTCGACCAACTCGCCTTGAGTATATACGTACCAAGCGTAGGATTGTTATTGCAAGAAAAGGTCTAAAACTTTTAAAACTTAAACGTCAAGCCTTAATCCTAGAATTTTTTAATACCAGCAAGACAGCTGCAGCTCTCAGAGGAACATTACAATCTGAATTGTTGAAGGGGTACGAAACAATAAGACTTGCTGAAATGCTCGCTGGTTCCATGCGACTTGAGAACGAAGCAATGAAAATGTCCCAAATGGCAAATTTGCAAGTGATGTCAAAGAGTATTATGGGAGTACATATTCCAAAGATCGTAGGTGGTCAACGAGAATTACTTGCTGAGCATATACTAGAGCTTCCTACATCTATAAACGAGTCTATAAGAATTTTCCAAAAAATTCATAATACTGTATTAGAGATTGCAGAGAAAGAGACAACATTAAGAAAACTTCTTTATGAGATTGAAAGGACCAAGCGTAAGTCTAATGCAATAGAAAATGTTTTTATCCCTAAATTGGTATCTGCAGTGAAATTTATTACATTTCGACTTGATGAAATGGAACGAGATACTTTCATAATGTTAAAAACTGTAAAGAGAAAGATGGGAGAAAGGGAACATGAAATAACTAAGGAGGCTGAAGTAGAGATTAATGTATAAAAATAATAATAATAAAAGGGATTTTGTAAATTCCCAGCAAAAAAAATTTTATTTAATATCCAGAGCATTCAAGATTGGAAACATCCTTGCTACAATAATGTTAATTTCATTTATAGGAAAATATTTTCTAGGATGATTTAATATATGTCTAATACGCAAGAAGAGTATCTCCAATCTCTAAAACGAATCAAAGAAGTAGAGGATAAAGTCCAGCTAGAAATTGAAACACATAGAAAATTAATTGAAGAAAAAATTAATACTTTGCAGAAGGACCTCGAAGATTCATTTGCTACATCTAAAGATCAGGGAGAAACATTAGTAGAAAAAAGTATTCAAGAGAGTCGTTTTGATGCTTCAAAAGAAGCTGATAAGATTATGGCAGAAGCAGAGAAAAAGGCACAAAATATATCCATTCAACTCGATCCACAGACAATAGAAAAAATAATAGAAATATTTCTATCTGGAATGTAAAGGATGTAATACGAGGATGAGTACAATTCTGAAACCGGCTGCAATGGTTAAAATAGCACTTATTGGACTAAAAAAATACAGACCTCAAATTATATCTATTATACATGAAATGAATGTCATTCAATTAGAACCTCTTTCAAAACAAGCAGATTCATTTTTAATGAAAGAACAAGAAACTGATTTACACAGAGAAATTTCCGATCAGTTATTGCGAATTAGAGGACTTCTTAATTCTCTCCCCCCTTTCCCAGTAATGGAGAAATCTAAATTTTCTTCAATTGGAGAACTTATTCAAACACTCAAGTCATTGGATATTGATAAAAGTATTGCTTTACTTGAACGACAAAAGGAAGAAATCTTAACACAAATAAACGAGACACAAAACAATTTAAAGCTTTTGGAAGAATTTTCATTCTTCCCAGAAGATCTAAAACTTTTGCATTTATCCTTTGCCCGCTCTTACTTTGGTCGTGTCACTTTAGAAAAGTTTCCAGATTTCAAAAAATCATTAGAATCAGATGGGGGACCTATTATACTATATTCTCAGACCAAAGATAACCTCGTATATTTTGTGCTTGTTCTTCCTCCAAATTTTCCTTCCAATAGCCTTGCTACAGCAGTCAGTGTATATGGTGTACACTTAGAAACAGTTCCCAAACTACAAGGCAAGCCAGTCGATATTATCCAACTTCAAAAAAACCTTCATGATGATCTTAATGAGAAATTAAAACTAATCAATAATCGATTGACTGAAATTTCAAAATCAAATTATACCTTTCTGAAAGGTGCAGAAGAAGAGTTAGAAATAGAAAACCAAAAACTCGAAGTAATTGAAGAGCTTGGAGTTACCAATGATGCATTTGCACTGGAAGGATGGATACCACGCTCAAACATTGAAAATCTAAAAACAGCATTTGAAAGATATAGCAAGGGAACCATCCTTTATGAACTAGATACTAAAGACAATCCTCCAACGCTTCTTGCAAATCCCAAACGATTCAAAGTATTTGAATCGTTTGTGAGATTCTACTCTTTACCTGACGGTAAAGAGTTTGATCCTACATTGATTTTCGGTTTAATTTTTCCTATATTTTACGGTTTAATGATAGGTGATGTTGGATACGGCTTAGTAATACTTCTGGTCTCTTTATGGGTAATCAGAAGAGTGCAAGATAAAAAACGGAACCTGACTATTATGCCCAGATTTTTACGAAATTTCGCTAAAACGATTTTACGTCCTTCCCAGATGGTAAAGTTAGCCAAAGCTATGATTCCAGGTTGTATAATTGCTATTATATTGGGATTTTGTTTTGACCTCTATTTCGGATTTCATCTAAATGCATACCTTTTTTCATTTTTGAATAATTTTGGTTTAAACTTGCCACCTGATGGTGCGTTATTGAATCCTATTGGAACTTTTGGTTTACGTAAACTTTTGTTAATTAGTGGATACGTTGGATTAGGTATGGTTTCATTTGGTCTGATTCTAGGAATACTTAACAGTATGAGGGAGCGCCAGATAAAACATATAATCAGCAAAATTGGATGGCTATTGTTTGGCTGGGGAATTGCTCTTGTTGGTTTAGCAATGATAAATCATGTAAATATAAATCCCATGCAGAATATACAAGGAGCTGGCTATTTTGCATTACTCTTTGGAGGTATAGGAATGATGTTTTATGGTGAGGGCGTCAGGGCACTTATGGAATTGCCATCAATAATTAGTCACATACTTTCTTATACTAGAATTGTAGGAATATTGCTTGCATCAGTTATACTTGCACATGTTATTGATTTTATCTTCCTCAAATCTTTAGATAATTCAATAGCTTATAGTCTATTAGGAGTTATGATCTTTTTAATAGGTCACATTTTTAATATTATCATTGGAGTTTTTGAACCTGGAATACAGGGAGCGAGGCTGATTTATGTTGAATTTTTTTCTAAATTTTATCATGGGGCTGGTAGCGCCTTCAAACCATTTGGAAGCAAAAGAAGATTTACAATTAATGAGTATAATATTAAAATGTTTAAGAAATAAAAACTAGTCTGTTTGTCATATTTTATAGAATTGTGCCATCACTTTTTCGATGATTTGTTGTTTTCAAGAATGGTTTGTGATGATAATTACCCTAATTATTATAAATGGTTTTGTAATTTAAGGAATATTATTATTATTATTAATAGTAAATTATGTCATTGTTCAATTCATTCGTTGCTTTTATGAAAAACTGTATGTTGTCAAAAAAAATAATGTAATGATTTCTTTAATCGTTTGTAAACTGCAACTTTTGAAAATTGAATTTAATTATATTAACTGTAGGCAAGAATCTAAGTGCTGTGGAGGAATGTATAAATGGAATTAGTTTTGATTGGAATTAAAATTGGGTATAAGATAAAATACATATATATTTTTTATTCTGTAGAAATATGATTTTATGTTTTAAAAATACGATAACTTTGAATGGGGTTGGCCGGATTTGAACCGACGATCACCAGCGCCCGAGGCTGGTATCATACCAAACTAGACTACAACCCCTTCTTTTCTCTTTTATTTATAAATTGAGTATTTACCTAGATAACATAACAAAGATAATATATTGATATTGATGATTTATTTTTACCATTTGAATAGTGATGAAGTAATTATAATTTTTTAATTGTTACCAAAAAACCCCTTCAAAATTTGATTTTAGAATAAATATCTTCTATATTCCATAACTGATTAGGTTGAGTTACTTTGTTTATAAGTTTGTCATTTATTAATTCGTGCACGATCATTGCAGAAAGAGGTAATGCCCCCGTTGCTCCTGGTGAATTATAGTTTAAAATGTTAAGAGATATTGAATTCTTTAACAATAGTGTATCAGGAATGAAGTTGCCTTTATCATTGATTATTAATGACCTAATCCCAGAAGTACCTCGTGTAGTAAATTTTTTCGGATCTAAAGCTGGTAAGAATTGTTTTACTCTTTGAATCATAATCCGTTTTGAGAAGGAGCCAGCAATTTCATGAGTTAACAATGATACAAATTCCCTATTATAAAAAAGCGACCACAACCCCTTCTTAAGAAAAATTTCTCTAGTTTTAGGAAGAAAATTTTTTAAATTATCCAGTAAATGATATGAATATGGTCCAAATACAGGAACAGCGTTGGGCCCAATTTCACAATGTCCATCAGCTTTTATGATCCAGTGTGGATCTAAAAAAGGAAAATTCAATCGTTTTGGAACTGAATAAATACTATGAGATGTTAGTTTTGCATATTCTTCTGGAGCCTTCCAATACTCGCCCCTAAAATGTAAATCAAAAAATTCTAATCCAATTTCTAATTGATGTGCAATATCAAGGGAATGTCCACCTGCGGTATTAATAACATATTTTGAAGTGATAATTTTTTTCTCTCTATCCTTTGTGACTATTTCAATTACACAATTATCATTTTTATTTTTAATACCTATGACTTCATGCAAATTAAGTAACTTTCCCCCAGCCAAGAGATAATCATTTTTCAAAGTAGTAGTTAGTAAACCATAATTGACGCTTGCATCTCTTTTACAATATATTGATCCATGGCATATAATATTTGGTTCAATTGCTCTGGTTTCTTGATAATTTAAAAAGTGTATATCCTTTTCTTCTAATCCATTTTTTATCCCCCATTCAATATACTTTTTTAAAACTTCGATATCTTTTTCTTCTTTCGCTATTTCTAAAACTCCATCTTGTTTAAATGAGATTCGTTTGCTCTTAGAATATGTCTCCCACATAGTATAACCTAAAAAAGATATTCTCGCAAAAATCTTTTTTTTTATAGGATCATACAAAAACGGTGCGTGTACTTTACCCGTGTTTCGAGAACTAGTGTGACTGGAAACATTTTTTTCACGTTCTAGTATTACAATATTTGCATCCGAATTTAAAGTTAAAAAATATCCTAGAGATACTCCCAAGATACCTCCACCTATTATAATAATATCAAATTTTTTTTCGTGCACCGAATCTATATTTATATTGAATATGTAATATGATTTTTTTGATATTAAATGATAGATACCTTTTCTTGGATATTATTTACCTATTCTATTAAGATTTACGGAATTCATCAAATAAGTTACAAACATTATTTCTTAATGTCTACTTGCAGAGTCTCACCGACTTGAGGCTCTCCAATCATTTCATATCTTCTCTTGGGCATTGTAATTTGAATGATGGTTTTAGGATATGTTTTGATAACAGTTTGAGGTTGGGATCTTAAAATTGCTTCCAGCAAAGGTTTGATTTGTTGTTTTACTTCGTCATCTGTTACGGTTCGATCTACTGCTTCCAATATCATTTGTTGTTGAGATACTGTTTCTAATTCTACATCTTCACTTAAAGAAAGAGTAATGTTTGAACCATTATCTACCAGCTGTTTAATTTTGAATACTGTTGATGTTGTTAAATTCTCCACCAATGTCTTTCTAATTTCTTCAGATATATAATTTTATTATGTTATGCATAATGAAATAATATAGTTTATAGCTAAAAAATAATACAAAAAAATATTTTTTAATTGCTATATAGAATACATTATTCCTCCAGATACAATAGGTACTTGGTCTACCTTGGCAACTTCTTTTATTCTTGCGATTACAGCGTTAAACCATAAACTATCAATTCCCTGGCTCCATATTGTAATCTTCTTATATTCTCGTTTTACTCCGTCACGAAAATAGCCAACACAATCTTCTGAAGTCATGTTATAATACTTTTGGCTAACTTCTTCTACAACTTCTGAGGCTTCTGCAGGCAGGTATAAAATTGTTAACGTTGGGAATGGAATAGTATCGTTAGAAGATTCTACAGAACCACTTTTTTCAGTCATTTTTGATTAACATACAATATATCCTGTAATAAGAAAATTTCGAATATATACCAATTTCTATTTAGAAAATAATAGAATATGTAGAAAATAATAGAATATGGTTTTGGATCTAACTCTTTCCATTTAGTAAAGAGATGACATTCTCAAAATTTTGTCTATTTTTTATTTTCTTATATTTTTTTAAACAATTCAATAAAAGGTCAGGATCTTTTAGATTAATAAATTTACAAATTTTTCTTGAAATTGAACCGCCACTTAAAAGTAAAGCTTGAGTAGCAGATGTAACATTGCATGGCTTTCTTTTAGTAGATGCGCTCTCAAAATCTATTATTGAAATGTGATTATTTTCAGAAACCATTACATGATTATCGATCCTGGTTAATTCTCCGTGATCTAAATGAAGAACATCTAGCCTATAACACTGTTCTAATATCTGATTGACTATATTTATAATATTTGTACTGGTGAGAAGGTGAAAAGTAGTTGGGTCCTGAAGCCATTCATAAATTCCTTTTCCAGTTATTAATTCCATTAGTATCAAATCATTTGTATTATCAATAATTTGGGGACCAATTCCTACTAGGTTAGCTAATTTGTGATTAAATACCTCCGTTAAAGAATCCATTCGACGAGAATCCACTCTTCTTATTTTTAATGCCATAGTTTTTTTAGAAAATGCATTTACTTTCAAAACGATCCCTGAATGTCCTTTTCCCAAAATATTTAATTCACATACTTTAGTTGGGCCTTCTAATATGGCATCTTTAACTCCTATTTTGTATAAATCAATCATTCTATTATGATATTCGTATATGTCTAATTTTGGATATGAAATTAATTGCGAAATTAATGGTGAGTTAATCGGTACTTTCAAAAAAACTCATATCTTTTAAGAGAAAATCGTAAATAATTCTCTGAGAATGGACATTTTTAACCTTATTTTTGTTTAGTTTATATATTTTAAATCCCCGGTCTAAATCATTGAGTAAGCCCTTGGGAATTCCCAAATTATTTTTCTCAAATCTTATTGATCGTTCTAAAAATTCTATTGCATTTATAATATTCCTTTTTTTTAGACACAGAAGTTTCATATCTTCTCCTATCCATATAATAAATGATTTCTCTTTATTCTTTTCAACAAATTGAAACACCTCTTTTTCCATAAATATACTTGGCCCAGTTTTTTTAAAAAAGGATGAAAGTTTAATAAATTTTAATAAAAATAATATTTTGGCAGAATTAGGATTATAAACATAACATTGACTTTTTATTGCTTCAAATTCTTTATCATTTAACTGTCGTGCAATAGACAAGGTTAATTTTTTTAACTGACCCCAAATTATATCAGCACTTCTCTTTTTATATTTAAATTCTAAAACTAAAATATATTGTAATAGGTCCGAGACCTTTTCCAGATTCTTATCATAGTTTCTCTTATCTTTCTTCCCATTGATACTAAAAAATTTAATTGAGGGATTTTTTAAAAATGCTCTAGCATTAAATATAAATTTTGAAAGACTTTCAGAAGAGATGGCTGTTCCTAGATTGCGATTTGAATCTACAGGATCAATTATTATTATAGGACTTTGAAATTTTTCAAAAAGATTATTATTGGAAGTATTATCTATAGAAATTACTTTACCTTTCTTTTCCATCATTGCAATATTTTTGATAACACTTTTAAAATCTCCATACTTTAGTACAAGTACTTCAGTCACATAACCACTTAATCCAGCAATTGATAGTTCTGCGCCATAGATTCCAATTCCTTTTAAAAAGGCTTTTAATATTCTAATTTGATTTTTTTGTTCAAATGTCAGCATCTTTTTCATATATTCGGTATGGTATTGTGACCTGTCAGCAGAGCTTTTCCATTGACCTTGTTCTACTTTGTAACATGGTACTACGTTTAATCTTACATATTCTTTGTTATTGTTGAGAAAGACATATCCTTCTACATAAGGATGTTCAGAATATCGAATAATAGGATGATAGTTCTTTAAACATTTGAAACCAACATCTAATGCTATTTTTTCAAAATCTCTATCATTTGTATTTTTATCAATTAAAATAAAAATATCGATATCCATATCTTTTTTAAGATTTGTATCTTTGGCGAAAGAACCACCAGTTTTGATATCCACTATCTGTGGTATTTTATAACTATAAATATCATTTTTTATTTTGTTTTCTATCGATTTCAATTTTTTGAAATCTCTTAATGATGGCTTAATCTTCTTTAAAACTTTGTCAGTTATTATATCAATTTCCAGGTTTTTAGCATCAGGCTTAATTTTACTATTATAATTCTTCATTTTATATCTTGCTTATTTTGCAAATACTGTCATAATATCAGAGTACACCGGACCAGATTGAAAAAGTTCACTTTTTTTAAGATGAATCTTATCAATCTTATCTGAACCTGCAATAAAATCGGTATATTTAGTTAAACAATTTTGAATGTTTGTTATAGGTTTTTTTACGCGAAATAGTGTCAAATGAGGTTTAAATTGTTTGTCAGGTTTAAATCCTATTTGTTCCATTTTGAATCTAACTAATTCAAAGATTGAAATTAATTTCCTGGTACTATTTTCATCTAAACCAATCCAGATAACTTTTGGAAACTTAAAGGAAGGGAAAGCACCTATTTGTTTATAGATTATATCAAAACCTTGGAAAGTTATCTCATTCATTTTATTTTTAATTTGCTCTACTCTTTTATCGTCCACTTCACCAAAGAAAAAAAGTGTAAAATGGAGGTTTCCGGGGTCTACAGCCTTCAGAATCTTCTCATTTATACTAGGGATAGAATTTAGTATCATTTGTTGTATGTTCGAGATTTCTTCTTTATTGTTACAATCTATAGCAATAAACATTCTCATATTAAAAATGATCAATCAAAAACATATGTTCATATATTTAAACTATTTTACAACTTATTATTATTGCTACCCCCCTCACTTTGCTTTAAGAAATAATGTGTCAATTGCCGGCTCTTTCCACCACTCTACAGTTATTATTTGTTAAATCACCTCCCAACTGTAGTTAAGTAAAAATAAAAAGTCATAGCCTTTGGAGTAAGGGAAAAGAAGACTTGACCAGAATAGAGCAGTTTTCAGCTTGGTTTAATAATTTGAGATGAATTAATTGTTAAAGTTAGTAACTGAGGTATCTTTATTGGAAATTCAAGTCATGATGAAGCCAGGATAAATGATTATTATTATTATTCTGTTTGAATAAGTAAAAAACATTTGTATGGTAGGATACAGATATTGTTGTGCTAATTGACTAAAATAGGTGTATTAGATAGAGTAATTGATAGAGGAAATAGTCTCGCTGGTATGATATTATTGTTAAAGAATCAATTGAGCCGTAATTACACAATGCAAGATTAAAAATTCTAAGTATATTCATGAGAAAAATGAATTGTAGGATAATATTAGAATATTTTTCCAGTAGAAACAAAGGGGATCTACATGAATTAGTCAATTATTTGTGATATCTTGAGTTAACTAAATTGACTATTCACCATTCTCTAGTACCATCTAAAAATGAAGTTATTAGACCATTATACTAATGCTAGGAGTGTTTATCTGTTACTATGTAACAGGTTAGAATGAGTATAAAAAGTAATCTCCAAGTTTTTACTAATCATTTCATTGTGCTAACAACATAATATTCTAGTTACCATTTCGATGTGACTTAATTATATTGATATTAGGTAAGAATTGTGCCAAGTTCTTAATAATACTCCTATTATCCTAAACATAGATACATAGATAATTATTGATTAAGAATGTTTTTAATAGTACAAGTTGATTTTAGGATACTATATCAAGATTTTTAATTTATATAATATATAAATTTAAATTTAATAATTTATTTCTCTTATTTGAATATTATGTGGAAAGTAATGATGCCCAAGAAGATAGCGTTTGGAAAAAATGCTGCAAAAGAATTTGAATATCCAAAAAAATCTTTAATAATTACTACAACGACTCCAGAAATCTATAACAAATGGATTGACTATATGGGAATAACCGATTATGAACTTTATGATAAAGCAACTCCAGATCCTGCTATAGAAACAGTAGAACAAATTAAAAGGGAATATGATGGTAAGGAAATTTCTGCTTACATCGGCTTAGGAGGAGGCAGTTCGATGGATTTATGTAAATATCTAAGCAAATTGACTGGTATTTCGAAGATACTTATTCCTACAACCTTTGGAACTGGGGCTGAAATGACTACATATGCTGTCATTAGTTTTGAGCACAAAAAAAAATTATTGCAAGATGAAGCTTTTTTGGCTGATGCCGCTATTGTTGATCCATATTTCCTGCCAGGTACACCTTTTAATATAATGAGGAATTCTGCCTGTGATGCAGCTGCTCAAGCATCGGAAGGCTATGATAGTAAACTTAGTAATCCACTTACTAAATTATTTTGCAAAGAAGCTTTTGAAATTTTGGAAGATGCTATAATAAACGATAAACATGATTTGCTGCCTTATGGGGCCATGTTGTCGGGTATTGGTTTTGGAAACTCGTCTACGACACTGGGTCATGCTCTCTCATATGTATTTTCCAACGAAGGGGTTCCTCATGGCTACTCTTTATCATCATGTACCACTGTAGCACATAAATTCAACGAATCCATTTTTTATGAAAGGTTTAAGAAAATTTGTCAAAAATTAAAGTTTGAACCTCTAAAATTGAAACAGCCATTAGAAGAAGCAGCAGATGTAATTATGCCTGATAGGGGTCATTTAGATAACAACCCACGCGAGGTCACTAGAGATGATATTATCAAGTGTTTGGATGAAATAGTGAACTCTAATCCACTTGCATAAACTAACTGATGGAAAAAATTAATATTAATTTTTTTATATCTTCTCTACAAGTCTATGTTCTATGTTCCTAATCCAATTTTTGTCTCCATTTTATTGATTATTTTAAGAAACCTTTAAATTCACATTACTAATTATCACCATAAGATAGGATAATGACTACCATCAGTAAGTCTATGACAATTAACTCTCCTGTTAGCGAAGTTTTTACTTATTTTGCTCGACCTGAACATATGGCTGATCAATTTCCAGAGAATATGGGTCTTAATATTATTCCAATCGAGGTTAAAAATGGTTTTGGGGTAGGTACTATTTTTAGAATAAGTGGGGATTTTGATGGAAAAAGATTAGAATGGGATTGTGAAACTATTGATTACATTCCTCATAGAAAAATTGTAGCAAAGATGATTGAAGGACCTTTCAAAAAATGGCAGATTGAAGTAGAATTTGAAGAAATAAATGAAAAATTAAC